>CALDNM010000251.1 GCA_937915045.1 uncultured Clostridia bacterium | reverse complement strand
GATCCTTCCCTGCTTGTCTATTTCTGTGACCTTGACTTCGACTTCGTCTCCGATATTCATTTCATCCTCGACCTTCTCGACTCTGTGCTTTGCCATCTTCGAGATATGAAGCAGTCCTTCCTTGCCAGGAAGTACTTCGATGAACGCTCCGAAGTTCATGATCCTCTTGACTGTGCCCTTGTAGACTTTGCCGACAACGACATCTTCTATGAGACGCTCGATCTCAGCAACGCCCTTCTGCGCGCTCTCCATATCCGGAGCAGCGATAAATACAAGTCCGGTGTCGTCGATATCGATCTTCACGCCTGTCTTGTCTACGATACCATTGATCGTCTTGCCTCCAGGTCCGATGATGATCCTGATCTTGTCCGGATGGACATGCATCGTAATGATCCTCGGCGCGAACTTCGAAAGTTCTTTGCGTGGTTCCGGCAGACAGTCGAGCATTTCCTTCATTATCGAAGCTCTGCCCTCATGAGCCTGCGCAAGAGCCTTTTCAAGGATCTCTCTTGGAAGGCCGTGTATCTTGGTGTCGAGCTGCAGTGCTGTGATACCATCCGCTGTGCCCGCGACTTTGAAATCCATGTCCCCAAGGAAATCTTCCATTCCCTGAATATCTGAAAGGATGACAGGATCTCCAACAACATTTCCTTCATCGTCAGTCTTTTCAATAAGTCCCATAGCGATGCCGGCTACCGGCTTCTTTATAGGAACACCGGCGTCCATCAGAGCCAGCGTGCTGCCGCATACAGATGCCTGCGAAGAAGAACCGTTCGATGAAAGGATCTCCGAGACTACTCTGATCGCGTACGGAAACTCTTCCTCTGAAGGAAGGACAGGTATAAGAGCTCTCTCAGCGAGCGCGCCATGACCTATCTCACGTCTTCCCGGACTTCTCATCCTTCCTGCCTCTCCTGTGCAGTAAGGCGGGAAGTTATAATGATGCATATATCTCTTTCCTTCAAGTTCTGTGATGCCGTCGATCCTCTGCGATTCACTGAGAGGGCCGAGTGTGCATACAGACATAGCCTGCGTCTGGCCTCTCTTAAAGAGTCCCGAACCGTGCGTCCTCGGGAGAACGCTGACATCGCAGTATACAGGTCTTATCTCTTTCGGAAGTCTGTTGTCAGGTCTTACGCCATCATCAGTTATCAGACTTCTTACCTGCTCTTTTGTTATATTATAGAGGACTTTCCCGATAACCTTTTCGCTGTCAGGATACTGCTCAGCGAAATGCTCTTTAGTATCTACTTCTACAGCGTCCATGTTGTCGAGTCTCTCCTGCTTTTCCTGTGTGTGTACAGCTTCCCTCATTTTCGTTTCAGCGTACGCTCTCACATCAGCCTCAAGATCTTCAGGTATGACCTGCAGTCCGAAGTCTCTCTTCTCTTTGCCTACCTCAGAAACGATCTGATCGATCCATTCCACGATATTCTTGATCTCTTCATGCGCGAACATGATCGCGTCGATCATCACATCTTCAGGTATCTCGTTCGCTCCCGCCTCTACCATCATGATAGCGTCCTTTGTGCCCGCTACTGTCAGGTTGAGATCGCTCTGCTCTCTCTGCTCAAGACTTGGATTGATGACAAATTCGCCGTCTATTCTGCCCACAAGCACTGCTGCCGTAGGTCCGTCCCATGGGATATCAGATATCGAGAGCGCTATCGAAGAGCCTACCATTGCAGTAATGTTCGACGGCGCGTCGAGATCCATCGACATGACGGTAGCTACTACCTGCACATCATTTACGAACCCCTTTGGAAACAGTGGTCTGAGAGGCCTGTCCATAAGTCTTGAGTTCAGCGTCGCTGTCTCAGATGGTCTCCCCTCTCTCTTGATAAATCCGCCCGGGATCTTGCCCGCAGCGTACATTTTTTCCTCATAGTCGCAGCTCAGCGGGAAAAAGTCGACGTCCTGACGAGGCTCATCCGAAGCGCACACAGTCACACTGACTACTGTGTCTCCATATCTCATCATCACCTGGCCGTTGGCCTGTTCACATACTTTGCCGATCTCAGCCTGCATCAGCTTTCCGCCTACCGCAGTCTGATATGTTTTGTAACCTTCGTATTCCATATTAACAACTACCTCCTGTTAACATTTCTAACTTATCTATTCTTATTAATAATTAAGTTATCTCTTTAAGCGGCGCGCGCTCTGGACGCGTGCGCACAAGTATAAGTATACCATTATTCGATCATCAGTAAAAGGCCCGCGCTGACGCGCGGGCCGATGTTTAAAGCTTATTTTCTGAGTCCGAGACGTCCGAGCAGTTCTCTGTAGCTGTCGAGATCGTTCTGCTTCAGATAGTTGAGCAGATTTCTTCTGCGTCCTACCATCTTGAGAAGTCCTCTTCTCGAATGATGATCCTTCTTGTGGACTTTAAGGTGTTCATTAAGATCATTTATCCTGTATGTAAGGATAGCTATCTGTACTTCCGGGGAGCCTGTATCTCCTTCTTTTCTTCCGTACTCTTTGATAATTTCCGCTTTCTTTGCCTGATCGATCATTTTGTTCTCCTTTTCTTTCTTATACGCTTTCGGCTGAGCGGCCGGTGGAGTATCGGCACGTTAAGCTGAAAGTAAATCAATTAGCCTGATAATAATATCATCCGGATGCCCGAAAGTCAAGGGAAACAGCGGTTTTGCGCGCTTTACTTGTCTCCGTTCAGGATCTTGAAAGCCTTTTTGTTCATATCATGCAGCTCTTTGAATACGCTGTACATCTTGTCATATACAGGCGCGGTATCGGTCCGCGGTTCGAAACACATCGCGACAGGTATCAGCTGCTTCACCTCACGAACGCTTTCGGCGTATCCGAGACCTACCGCCATTACAGCGGCAGCACCCATCGCTCCGACGTTCTGCGGATCGAATACAGTTTCGACTTTCCTGCCCAGCACATCTGAAAGTATCTGGCATGTCAGCGGCGACAGCGCTCCGCCTCCGACAAATCTCACAGGGTCAGAGGTGGATGTCTTTTTCTCCTGAGCTTCTATCATCCATTTGTAATGGAATGCCGTGCCTTCGATGACTGCGTGCAGCATTTCTCTGGCCGTCGTCTCGAGCCCAATGTTGAAGAACATCCCGCGTGAATCGACGTCCTCGAACGGACATCTGTTGCCCTGGAGCCACGGCGTGAATACCACGCCTCCGCTTCCCGCCGGCACGTCTTTTATCATGTCCATGATATAGCTGTATATATTGCGCTGGAGCGGCTCGCTGTCTTCATACTTATATCTGTGATCTGTGAAGAGTTCGAGATCGTCGAGTCCGACATGATCTCTCGCCCATTCAAGACATTTGCCCGCCGTTTCAAGCTCCGCGTAATAATTATATGATGTCGGATCGACTCCGGGTATCGCGCCGATCATAGCGTCGATATCGAGATACTGTTTCTCAACGACTGTGGATACCCATCCTGATGTCCCTGTGTAGATATGAGTGTCTCCCGGCTCTACCGCTCCCGCGCCCACACCTGTAAGTGATACATCTCCTCCACCTGAGAATACCGGTATGCCAGGAACGAGGCCGATCTCTCCGGCCGCTTTTTCCGTCATGCCTCCTACTATATCAGTAGACTGTACAAGAGGCGATAAGTGATCGAAATTCACGCCTACCATGTCAGCAAGCTCTTTGCTCCAGCACTTTTTCCCTTCACGCGTATCATACATGAAAGCCGCGAACGCGCTGTCCGGCGAAGCAGTAAAGTTTCCTGTCATACGCATCGAAAGATAATCCTTGGCGTCCATCCATTTATATGTTTTTGCCATTATCTCAGGTTCGTTCTCTTTTACCCACAGGTATTTCCACGGAGGATCCTTGACACTTGCGGCAGGAGCTTTCATTATCTTTATCCATTTCATCAGTCTCCCAACGTTCATGCCCGCGATCTTCGTTCCGAAAGCGATGCCTTCCGCGTGCTGCTTTTTCGCTCTGGCGTCCAGATAATTCATCGATGGCCTGAGCACGTTCCCCTCTTCGTCGACCAGGATCAGACACTGCATCTGCCCGCAGAAAGAGACTCCCTTGATCATATCGTTTGAAATGCTGTTCTTCTCCATCAAAGCATGTGTCGAAGTGCATATAGCATTCCACCATTCATCCGGATCCTGCTCAGCGCCTCCATTCTCAAGAAGATAAATATGATAATCGGTCACATGACCGTCTACATATTTGATTTTCTCCTCTTTGGATATGCTAAACAGGCACGATTTCACTCCTGTCGTACCTATATCATAAGCAACTACATAAATAGCCATTTTCTCACGCCCTTTCCAAGCTAAAGAGAATTATTTTTGCAGATCGCCTTCTAATTTTGAATACTTTGAAACATACACATAACGCATTATGACAGCGTCTTTCACTCCGAGTTTTTTTGCCTTCCCCATCGATGAGGCGGCAAAATATGAGATGCAGTTCTTTCGAACGAGCATCGACACCGCTATTTCATCTCCGTTTTTCCCCGTACAGAGGACGCCTTCTCCGTCCACTAACACGGCCGGATATTTAGCAGCGGCCTTCATTATCTCTTCTTTATCGTTCCTCACGAACGGTGCCGAAGGTCCTATCAGCTGCGCGTAATCATCGATATACGCGGGCAGATCCATCTTCATACTGAGATAGTCCATGACGACTTTATCACAGCACATGACAGCACGAGTACCTTCCATTTTCTGCACGTTTGTCAGGAACATACTGCCGTCGCCCTCACCGAAATCATCTAGATCTTCTCTAAGCATCGGGCTCGCGGCCTTGATATACGCGCCGCATCCTTCTTCAAGATCGCGCGCTACAGCAAAGGCTTCTTCATATGTCCTGCCGTAACATACCGCTCCATGCCGTTTCATAAGGACAGCATTTCCTGACGCGTTCCTTACCGCCACTCCTATTTTTTTACACAGACTTTTCGTGCCCGGCAGCGCGTAATCAGCGCAGAGCACCCCCGGCCCGATCGAACCATGATCTTTATCGAACCAGATATGTCCTTTGCCCATGACTCCTGCAGCTGTCGCATATTCCTGGTGTGTATGGATTATGAAATCCACATCGGGACGCGCAAGGTATATCTCACGATGCACCTTCATTTCAGATGAAGGCGCGATCGCTCCACTATAACTCAGGTCGTTCATGTCCACCTCGACGACCTCATCTTCAGTCAGAGTTTCGTAAGACTTACCGCTTGCCGTTATGACAAAGCTGTGCGGACCCGTCCTCGCTCCGACATTCCCCCATGTCCTTGCTATAAGGCCGGTCTCAGAAAGCTCGTGGCCGGCCTTTATCACTAATTCTTTTGCCTCTTTAATATCAATCATTTTTTCGTAGGTATCTCCTCAACATCCGCGAAAATACGGTCAAATCTATCAAGTATATCCTGGAGCATATCGTCTTCATAAGCGCCGCTTGTATAGAGTCTGTTGCCCGCGAGCGTCACAAGCCCGTTTGCCATATAAGCACAGCCCATATGCTCCATCTCTTCTTTCCTTACTGTTGTCTGATTCAGCACATCTGGGATAGTCCACGGTTTCGTCCAGTCTATCATGAAATGCATCGTCCCTGTCGTCTCGACGTGACATATCGATCCCTGGTTGTAAGCTACGAAAGGAAGAGCATATTTATTTATGAGCTCATTCACTCCCGCTATGAGTTTGTCACCGAATTCCCCGGCCTTCTTGATCGCGTGAGTCTTTTCAAGTTCACACAGTGTATAATATCCGGCCACGCAGCTTATAGGTGTCGCCGCCATCGTACCGCCTACCAGGGCTTTTGGATGGTGTGCCGATCCGCCGATACCTGCCGACAGGTATTTCATATATTCTTTCTTGCCGCCGAGGCCGCCCGCTCCCGGATAACCTCCTGCTATGATCTTGCCGAATACTGTGAGATCAGGCGATACTTCGAAGTAACCCTGAGCGCCCGACATGCCGATCCTGAATCCTGTCACGACTTCATCGAATACGAGAAGAGCTCCGTACTTTCTGCACAGTCTCTCCACGCCTCCGCAGAAGAACTTGTCCACCGGCCATGTACCGCTTTCAGGGCCCACAGGTTCAATGAATACAGCAGCTGTGCCGCCTGTCTTCTGATTCGATTTAAGTTTCTTTTCAAGATCGTCAAGATCATTAGGAAGGAAATCGTTCGTATGTTTGAACAGATACTTTGGCACGCCCTTTGCCTGCGTCCATTTCGATCCCGGTATACGGATGCCCCACGCGAGCTGATCCGACCAGCCGTGATAAGCTCCGCCCATCTTAAGGATATTCTTTTTCTTCGTCGCGAGTCTGGCTACACGGATGGCAGCCATATCAG
This sequence comes from uncultured Clostridia bacterium, assembly GCA_937915045.1. GTDB lineage: Bacteria > Bacillota > Clostridia > Peptostreptococcales > Anaerovoracaceae > JALCRY01. Next base: position 1,724 of record CALDNM010000251.1, on the reverse strand, counting down.
CTTCTGTACCTGACCCGAACATACGGAACATATCCACTGAAGGAACACAGTCCGATATTTTCTTTGCCAGTTTATATTCATACTCATGGAAAAGCCCTGTCGACGGACCGCCGTTCTGAAGCAGCTCGATGACTTTGTCCCTTACTGCAGGAGGATTGCTCCCGAGCATAGTCGGACCGCCCGCCTGAAGGAAGTCATAATATTTGTTTCCGTCAACATCATAAAGATACGCGCCCTCTGCCTTATCGAACGCCAGCGGAAATGGATAGTTGAATGCCAGATTATGCTGTACCCCTCCCGGGATATACTCTTTAGCCTCATCGATCATGAATTTCGACTTCTGACATTTGCCGTCGAAATAATCTTCTTCATACTCTCTGAGCGCGGAAGGCTTGATAGAATAAACAGGAAGTTTGATGAGTTCATCAAGCTTTCTGTTGACCTCAGTCGCATTCAGATATTCTGAAATCCCGAATTCACGTTCCATTTCACTTCACCTCACTGTTCTGCCTGTGGAAAGCTTTCGCCTGTATGCAGTCCTGTGTTATCTGCCTTGAGAGGGCTTCGATACTATCAAATTTTCGTTCATCTCTTGTTTTCTTAAGGAATTCGACTCGTATCTGCTTTCCATACAACTCCTTATCAAAATTGAAAATATGTGTCTCCACATTTTTATTATACTCCCCGATCGTCGGTTTTACACCAACATTCGTTATACTCGGGTATATTTTTTTGTTGTAGATGCAGTAAGTGACATAAACGCCGTTCGGCGGTGTCACCATAGATTCGTCTATAACGAGATTGGATGTCGGGAAACCGATAGTCCTGCCAAGTTTATTTCCGACCACGACCTTGCCGCCTATAGTATATCTGCGTCCCAGATATTTCACACATTCATCGACTCTGCCATCCGCGATCATCCTTCTGATAAGCGATGAGCTTACAATATTTCCATCAACTCTGAACGGAGGGATCACATGCAGTCCGAATTCACTTTTCAATGCCGCGTCAAGAAGCATTTTCACGTTTCCTGCCGCTTTATATCCAAAATGATAATCGAACCCGCAGCACAGCTCCTTCATGTGGAATTTATCGATCAGCAGATCATTTATAAAATTTTCCGCCGGCATCGTGCATATATCGTCCGTAAAAGGAATGCTGAAAAGATAATCCACGCCAAGCTTTTCGATGACATCCTCTTTATCATCTCTGTACATTATCCTTTTTATCACTGTCTTTCCCGCAAGCGCGTTCTTCGGGTGGTTCGAAAAAGTAAAAACGGCGCTCTTATGCCCTGATATCGCCGCAGTCTTCACAGTGTTCTCGATGAGCGCTCGATGCCCCTTATGTACACCGTCGAAGTTTCCCACCGCGACCGCCGTATTATCTATATCCTTTATTTCGTCAAGTGATCTGAATATCTTCATGTCTTTTTCTCCGTGTTATCATATACAAATAGTAAAGATCTTATGCGCTTTATACGTATCGTCTCCCTCGCTGTAATGCGCGGTGCCGAGAAACGTATCTCCGAAATACATCCTGTACATTTCGCCATAGCTTGATGGCTTCGTGACTTCGACATCCTTCATATCGATATATTTCCCGTCTATGAGATCCTTCGCTGTATCTCTTCCAAGCGAGGCTTTGCCGAAATGCGTCAGCGGATAATCCGGAGTTTTCATCATAGCGAATATCTCGTCCGGACGCATCGTTTCGAGTTCAGC
>CALDNM010000250.1 GCA_937915045.1 uncultured Clostridia bacterium | reverse complement strand
TAACAAGGGCTTATAGCCCTGGAGCAAACCACCCTTTTTAAGGGTGGTCATGATTCTTTTGTTTTCAGATGGTCGTGATTTATCAGCGCCATCTCGTAGTGTCAGTAGTATTAATAACGTCGCCGCAATAAATGTAGAAAGCCTTGCCGCTGTTGATATTGCTGCTAAGAGCAAACGGTGCTTTTACGATCATATTATAGTTGTTGAAATACGAATCCGGGATGACTGTTCCGGGCCATGTAGCGCAGAGTACATTTCCGGTGACATTTTTCCCGATCTGCGATAATGTGGCCACAGTGCCCATTGAATTGCAATGATACGCTCTATATGTTTTGACTGTCTTTCCTGTGCTCTTATTCTTGAAGATAATGGACCAGGTGTACATCGAAGAGGATGATTTCTTCCCCATCATATACATGGATTGATTTGATGAGTATTTTGAAGAATTAGTAGAGCCATTCATTATAGTGACCTGTATCTTTGTCTGCCCGGAACTATAGGACGCATTATATTTCTGTGATGTTCCCAACGCTCCATATACAGGTTTCGCCGTGCTGAACGAGCCTTTGACTTTTCCCGAACTGCTGACACCGCGCACTTTGTAATATGAAAGACCAAAAGCAATGGAAACTTTGCATTTCTTAGCAGTGACAGTCTTGACAAGCTTATATTTGCCATTTTGAGAAGAAGCGCAGTAAACTTGATACTTCTTCGCGTTCTTCGCGCCGGACCAGGACAGGCTGGCATAGGTGTTGACCATCTTGGCTGAAAGCTTAGACACTTTGCCGATGCTCGCAGCGTGCGCGGTCTCACCCGGAAGCGGCATGACGCTCATGGCGATACAGATCATGAAGACCATGATCAGTGAAATGATAACGGTGGATCTTTTGATTTCTCTTCTCATCTTATTCAACCCCTCTCATTTACTTTACTTCAGTAAACGATAAACAAATCGCTGTTTTATGAGAATATAATACCATAGGCAAATTTTAAAGTCTACTACTATTAATTGCTTGTTTATAGAATATTTATCCGTCAGATGCTTGAGCTGATTCTACAGCCCCTTTATTGATATACACACGCCCGCGATCCAGAGGATCAGCAGGATGATCGGAGCGACCTTGTGCTTGACCATCACAGCGACGTACTCACGGATGAACGCGTTCGGAAGATAATACGCCGCGGTCTTGCAGCCTACACCTTCCGCGTTGAGGCCGACCTTCCTGGCATATGTAGATGTGCGGAATACATGGTAGGCATTCGTGACGAATATGCAGTAAACTTTCTCCAGACCTTCAGCTGCCGATATATCGTCAATGATGTCTTTGGAATTCCTCATATTTTCATATGTGGTAGTCGACTTGTCTTCCATTATTATCTTCTCATCAGGAATGCCCTGCTGCAGAAGATATTCGCGCATAGCGTGGGCTTCTGAAACCTTTTCGTCGGCACCCTGACCGCCGGATACGATAAAACGCGCCTTCTTTTCTCCGCGTTCAAAGACTTCTATCGCTTTGTTGAGTCTGTTCGCGAGAAGAGGAGTGACCGTAAGGCCTCCGATGAGACCTGCTCCGTGAACGATTATGAAGTCGCAGTCTTTCCGCTTCGGCATGATGCGGTAAAGCAGCGAGTACATGAACAGGGCCGCAAACGTGAACGCGATATAACATTCCGCTATGACTATGAATGAGCACAGCGCGATGGAAACAGAAGCGGGGAGGAAAGATGTATCTATCATTGATGATACTACGAATATGAATCCTGCCCACATCACGACAACGAAGAGGATAGACAGAGCGCTCGAGAGACGAAGCCCTTCACGTTTGATAGCTATCACACCGGCCGCCAAGAAAAAGACTGTGATGACGAAAATAGAAAGCGGGCCGATTATTATTCCGAAAAAGCCTAGAAGTATCATTTTCTGGCTGTGCGCCTCAAGTGACAGCAGAAGAGAACACAGAAAAATCAGCAGAAGAACAGCGTTGATGAAACGACGCTTATCCCGCCAGATGGAGAACACTAAAAGCGCTCCCACGATAATAGTGATGATCCATGATCCCATTTTTTACACTTCCTAGTTATTGAACAGTATATTAAGTATATCGCCGTCTTTGACGACGTATTCTTTTCCTTCTGATCTAAGGAGCCCTTTTTCCTTGGCCTTCGAGAGCGAACCCTCACATTCATTTATGAGAGTATCGAACGCTATAGTTTCGGCGCGGATAAATCCCTTCTCGAAATCGGTATGGATCTTTCCTGCAGCCTGAGGAGCTTTTGTCCCTTCTTTTATTGTCCACGCCCTTGATTCGTCCGGACCTGTAGTCAGGAACGAGATGAGGTCGAGCAGGTGATATGATGACTTGACGAGTTTGTCGAGACCTGATTCATTTATTCCAAGATCCTGCAGAAATTCATCTTTTTCATCGTCTTCAAGTTCCGAGATCTCTTCTTCGAGCTGCGCGCAGAGTGCTATGACTTCAGAGTTCTCGGTCGACGCGAATTCGCGGACAGTATCTATCATCGCTTCAGTTTCAGGACTGCATTCGGAAGCGTCGCTGTCAGCAACGTTTGCTACATATATGACAGGCTTGTATGAAAGAAGATCGAGAGACGATACGAACGCTGCCGCGTCATCATCCAGTTCAAGAGAACGCGCTGACTTCCCGTCGGCAAGATGCGCTCTTACTTTCTCTAGTATCGCGGCTTCCTTCTGTACGGTCTTGTCACCGTTGCGAAGATTCTTCTTCGTCTTCATTATCCTTTTGTCGAGGACTTCCATATCTGAAAGTATCAGTTCCATATTGATGATCTCTATGTCTTCGAGAGGATCTATGCGTCCGTCGACATGTACGACATTGTCATCTATGAAGCATCTGACTACATGGACGATCGCGTCTACATTTCTTATGTGCCCGAGGAACTGGTTCCCCAGACCTTCGCCTTTGGACGCACCCTTGACGAGACCGGCGATGTCGCAGAATTCTATGGTAGTATGTATTGTCTTCTTCGAGCTGTAAAGCTCGGTGAGCTTGTCGAGTCTTTTGTCAGGTACTGTGACCATGCCGACGTTCGGTTCGATCGTGCAGAACGGGTAGTTCGCGGCTTCCGCGCCCGCCTTTGTGATCGCGTTGAAAAGTGTGCTTTTGCCGACATTCGGCAGTCCTACTATTCCTAATTTCATTTCTTTTGTTTCTCCTCATTTATATGAATTGGATCTTTTTTATATCTACGATAAAGTATAACATAAGCGGCAACGCACGCAAGCATTACTGCGGCCGAAAGAAGCTGTGCCTGTCTGAACGGGCCGATCATGAGGCTGTCTGTCCTGAGCTGCTCGACAAAAAAACGTTCGAGCGAGTAGAGAAAGCCGTAGGTCAGGAAGATCTGACAGACAAACATACGATGGTTATCAAGATATATAAGAAGGAAGAAGAGCATCAGACACCAGATAGATTCATACAGGAATGTCGGGTGTACTTTCACTCCGTCCACCACTATGCCCCATGGAAGATCAGTCGGACCTCCGTGTGCTTCTCCGTTGAAGAAATTTCCCCAGCGTCCTATGGCCTGA
>CALDNM010000249.1 GCA_937915045.1 uncultured Clostridia bacterium | reverse complement strand
TGGGGTGCCGCCGGGCCTTTTTGCCGCGGATATGAAGAACCCTGTATTTATTTTCAACAATATGGACACAGTGCTTAAGGACCCGTTCGATAAGAACGAGGCAGTGCTCGACGTCATAGACAATGCTCATAAGAAACTGCAGTACTCTCTCACTGAGATGTACCCGGACAGCCTGGTACTTTCCATAAATGTGGCAGTAATGCATCAGAAACTGATAAAACTCATTACTGCGGAGAACGGTGTATCGACAGTACAGCACGGTAAGAAAAAACTTGGCCCGTACATGTGCGTGCCTTTCGGCAAGATACTGAAGGGGATAATAATACCTAACACGGTCACGAAGACTCTTCATACTCAGAAGAACTTCACTCCGGACCTGATACACTTCACGATCGATGAGTATCCATATTACGCATCGATAGATGATCAGGTGAGGACGCTGAGGTCCTTCAACAGGAAGGTCATACTTGTGGATGATCTGCTGCATAAAGGTTACCGGATGAGGAGCCTGAATCCGATACTGAACGAGAACGATGTCCAAGTCCAGAAACTCATGGTAGGGCTTTTGTCGGGACGCGGCAAGGATCTTATGACTGTTCAGGGAAGAGATGTGGACAGCGTTTACTATACGCCGAATCTGAAGGCATGGTTCGTCGAGTCGTCGCAATATCCATTCATCGGAGGAGATGGCGTGAAAAGAGACGCGCACGAGGAAAGAAGCACGTCCGACTCGATCAACCTTATACTGCCTTATGTGTCTCCGTCATTTCTCAGGAAGACGGATCAAAGCGCGCTGTATGATTTTTCCATGACCACCCTTGAGAACGCCCGCGATATACTGAAAATACTTGAACAGGAATATCAGATGATCTTCAAACGAAAACTCACACTCAAAAGGCTGTCTGAAGCTGTCATCTCACCTATGCTCCCGGATACGGGGACCAGCAGGGATTACGATATGGGCATATCAGCCAGCAGATATGTCGAGGACGATATAGAAAGACTTGGAAGGCTGAAAGGACTGGTGGGAAATAAATGAGATCGCTGCGTGAACTGCTTCCTGAAGGAGCGGAAATAACGGAAAAAGAGAACAGTTTTATTATACATCACGATTTTGCTGTAAAGAGTTCGTACAGGATGAATGTGGTCGGCATGGGAGACGTCGGAAGGACATTTCTCCTCGCTTCGAAACTTCTCGGAAATGATATCCTGTCTTCGATCGGGATATACGATCTGAATGAAGATATGCTGCGCCGCCTTGAAATGGAGATGGGACAGATACGCGCGGCTTCGGGGGACATGCGGTTCCCCGAGGTCAGGATCATAGGAGAGGAAGACCTTTTCGACGCGGATGTTTTTGTTTTCTGCGCTACGAAGAGAGTGCCTGATGTGGTCGCGGGCGAGGATCCGGGAGATGTCCGCATGGCGCAGTTCGGGGCCAACCGTCCGATGATAGAGACGTACGCTGAGATGGCGGCGGCGCGGGATTATGAAAACATGTTTTTTGTCGTCTCGGATCCGGTCGATCCTCTGGCGAAAGCCGCTTCGCTCAAGATGAGCATGCCTGAACGGATACAGGGATGCGGGCTTGGAGTGATGAACGCGCGAGCCGCGTATTATGCTGAAAAGGACCCGGCGCTTCGGTCGTATCTTGAAGAAGGCAGGGCTTTTGGCCCGCACGGAGAGGATCTGGTAATAGCTGACTCGGTGAAAAATTATGACGAAGCGGCGTCTGAAAAACTGACAGACCTCACGATCGGAAGCAACATCGCGATGAGAAACATCGGGTTCAAACCGTACATCGCGCCGGCAGTTTCATCAGGGGCACTGACGGTGACAGAAGCACTTCGCGGAAGGTGGCATTACAGCTCCGTATACTTCGGCTCTGGCAGTAATGGCGCTTTTCTCGGCGTGAAAAACAGGCTGACAGTCAGTGGTGTAGAGGTAGAAGATCTGCCGCTTCCCGATGCTCTTTTCGCGCGTATTGAAACTGCTTACATGGATCTGGAGGCGATGATATGAACGAATTCATGGTTATAAGACCGCTTAATGTCGATACGGAATCCAGAGGAAGGCTGTCCGATATACTCGGATACGCGCTGAAGGGCAGATGCGGCGGCGTCATAAGAACGAAAGAAGAGTTTGAAAAGACCGATCTGCGGGGGAAGAGAATTCTCTTTGCGGTATCTATAGGGAGATCAGGTATCAATACTGAATACTACAGGATCCTTCGCGCGATAAGACTTGATAAAAAATGTTTTGAAGGATGTGTTGCAGGAGTCATAGTCGATGGATCCGGCAGGCTGTATACAAAAAATGTATCGAGAGAACTCGTGCTGGCCGCGAATATGTCCGGCTGCGCTTTCCCGGGAAGGCCTCTTGTCGAAGCTGTCGGCGATCTTACTAATTTCAATATAATCGCCAGGGTCATGGCTGTAGACAATATGACAGCCTATATGAACAGCGCTCTTGATCTCGCGGACAGGGTGCTTTGCTTCCGTAAGAAAGCTGTCGAGCATCCGAAGCTTCTCGCTATCCATGCCGGGAATTCGTCTACTTCCAACACGCTGGAACTGTGGCATATGGTCAAACACAGGATGGACGGAATGGAATGCCGGGAAATATCAGTGCGAGACGGTGAAGTCTACGACTGCAGAGGGTGTTCTTATGAGACGTGCCTGCATCTGGGAGAAAGCGGGAAATGTTTTTACGGCGGAGTGATAACAAGAGAGGTCTACCCGGCGATAAAGGAATGCGACGGACTTGTCATGGTCTGTCCAAATTATAATGACGCGGTGAGCGCGAACCTTTCAGCGTTCATAAACAGGCTGACCGCTCTTTTCAGAGTGCAGAGCTTTTATGAAAAAAGGCTGTTCGGAGTGATCGTATCCGGTTACAGCGGCAGTGATATCATTGCTCAGCAGCTCATCAGCAGTCTCTGCATGAACAAGACATTCATGCTGCCGCCTTATTTCGCTCTTATGGAGACAGCGAACGATCCGCATTCGATCATATCGATACCGCGTATACAGGACAGGGTATATGAATTCGCGAAAAGAACTGAACGCGAATTCCGGGCTGATTCTTGCAAAGACGGCATTATTTAAGTATAATCAGATATTGCGGGAAAGGAGGAGCGAGAAATGGACGATGAAAGAAAATTCGATGAGCTGATCGAAGAAGTTATCGGACTTCTGGATGAAAAAAAATACAAACAGACGCGCGATGTTCTTCTGGAATATAACGCTGCGGACATTGCGGAGATACTGACTGAAATACTCGATGAAGTCAGTCTGGACGAGACGATAATCGCGTTCAGGATGCTGCCGAAAGACATATCCGTAGATGTCTTCTCATGCCTTTCTATTGATGACCAGGTCGAGATCATCAACGGGATCACAGACAGGGAAATAAATTATATTATAGATGAACTCGATTTTGATGATAAGATCGATGTTCTTGATGAACTCCCGGCTATTGTAGTCAATAAGATCCTCGAACAAACGCCTAAAAACGAACGCTCACAGATAAATACTTTCCTGAATTACCCGGACAACTGCGCGGGTACTCTTATGACGCCTGAATACATCAGTCTGCAGATAGGCTGGACCGTAGAAGAGGCGCTGGCGCATATAAAAAATGTCGGGATGGATTCGGAAACGATATATACTTGTTATGTAAAAGAATCAGGCAGGAAACTCTTCGGGATCATATCACTCAGATCTCTTGTCGTAAGCGAAAGCAATACGCCGATAAGTGATCTTGTCGAGACGGATTTTGTTGCGGTCAATGTCATGGAAGACCAGGAAGAAGTCTATGAAAAGTTCAGGAAATACGGATATCTGGCGCTTCCTGTAGTAGATAATGAAGACAGGCTGGTCGGGATCATAACGATGGATGATATCCTGGACGTCATAGAAGAAGAGACGACAGAGGATATCGAGAGGATGAGCGGTATCATGGATAAAGGAACATCCGAATACCTCGATACATCTGTCTGGACACAGGTAAAGAACAGGCTGCCGTGGCTGCTTGGCCTCATGTGTTCATATATAATCACGGGAGGTATAATATCGGGATTTGAGAATTCACTTTCAAAGTGTATCTCTCTCGTCGCGTACATGCCGATGCTGATGGGGACCGGAGGAAATTCAGGTTCGCAGTCTGCTACGCTGGTCATTCGTGGGCTGGCTGTCGGCGATGTCGCGCTAAAAGACGTGTTCCGAGTGCTCTGGAAAGAGATACGAGTCGCTCTGATAGTAGGGATATGTCTGTCCGCGTTCAATTTTGTGAGGATATACATTGTAGAGGGACATATGAGTCCCGAGTCACTGCCTATAGCGATCACCGTATGCGTTGCAATGATAGTGATCGTCATCATCGCAAAAAGTATAGGAAGCATGCTCCCGCTGCTGGCGCAGAAAATAGGGATAGACCCGGCGCTCATGGCGAGCCCGATGATCTCGTCACTGACAGACCTCGTGTCCGTCACGACGTACTTCATGCTGGCGGTAGCTATCCTGGGAGTTTAAATAAAGCATTATTTATGGAGAAATCATATGTCGGAAAAAATAGATCTTGCTTTTGTGAAAAGCCGTTTGAAAAAAAGAAACAGCGATTCCGCGAAGTGGGATTACGGTAAAGTTTTATTGTTTACCGGCTCGCTTGGCATGGCGGGAGCTGCCGTGCTGTGCGGAAGAGGTGCTGTGAGAGCAGGCGCGGGCATGGCGCGGTATTCTGTGCCTGAAGAGATCATCCCGATCCTGCAGATCGCTGTTCCGGAAATAATGTGTGAAAACAGAGATCTTACGGTCCCTGACAGTTCATATGACTGCGTCGCGATAGGTCCCGGCCTCGGAGATCACGAGGATGACGCGCGTCTTATTTTCGCGTTCCTTCATGATTACAGGGGAAGGATAGTTATCGACGCCGACGGTCTCAATGATATAGTCAGATATGGCATGGGTCCGGATCTGGCGGGTTCGGAAGCGGATATAATAGCGACTCCTCACATGGGAGAAGCGGCCAGGCTGCTCGGTATAGAGAGGGCGAATGACCGTGAAAAATGCGCTGTTGAACTTGCGGCAAAATATGGCATTACTGCAATAGTAAAAGGCCCGGGCACGGCTGTTGCATCGCCTGACGGAAAGCTGATGACGAATACGACCGGAAACGCCGGGATGGCATCCGGAGGGTCCGGCGATGTCCTGACGGGCATTACAGCGGCGATTTTCGCTCAGGGATACAGCGTTTTTGACGCTGCGGCGATCGCTGTATTCATACACGGCATGGCAGGGGACAGATGCGCGGATAAATATGGAGAAACAGGCATGAGCTCAGCGGATATACCTGATGAAACAGCTCTTGCGATAAAAGATATAGTAAAGCAATGATCAAGGAGGAAACATGGAGATCAGCGAACTTGAAAAAACAGCGGCCCGCGTGAGGGTCACGATCATCAAGGCTATCTACGAGGCGGGATCCGGACATCCGGGCGGTTCTCTTTCGGCAGCAGACATTATCACGGCTCTTTATTTTGAAATTATGAATATCGATCCGAAGGACCCGAAAATGAAGGACAGAGACAAATTTGTCCTTTCAAAGGGACATGCGGGACCGGCGCAGTACGCGACACTCGCGGAGAGAGGATATTTCCCGAAGGAAGATGTCATGACGCTCAGAAAGATGGGCAGCAGGTTCCAGGGACATCCAAACATGAATCTGGTACCGGGCATAGAAATGTCTACGGGTTCGCTTGGACAGGGCTTTTCAGCATCTGTCGGGATGGCGATGGCGTACAAGCTCGATAAGAGCAGCGGCAGGATCTACACAGTGCTCGGTGACGGTGAGATACAGGAAGGCATAGTTTGGGAAGCGGCTATGGCGGCGGCTCATTACGGCCTTGACGATCTGACGGCTTTCGTGGACTGGAATGGTCTGCAAATCGACGGAAGGAACGATGACGTCATGAAAGTGGCGCCTATAGATAAGAAGTTTGAGGCTTTTGGATGGAATGTCATGCAGATAGACGGACATGATATGAAGGCGATCGTAGCGGCGGCAAACGAAGCGAAGACTGTCAAAGGAAGACCGACTGTCATCATTGCGAAGACCGTCAAAGGTAAAGGCGTGTCGTTCATGGAAGATCAGGCCGGATGGCACGGAAAAGCACCGAACGAAGATGAATACAAACAGGCAATGAAGGAACTCGGAGGTGAGCTGTAATGGCGGAAAAACAGGCAACGAGGGAAGCTTACGGCGAAGCCCTCCTGGAGCTCGGAAAAGAATATAAGGATCTTGTAGTCATGGACGCAGACCTTTCAGGGTCGACGAAGACGAGTGTTTTCGCGAAGGCTTACCCGGAGAGATTCTTCGATATGGGCATAGCGGAGCAGGATATGATCGGAGCGGCGGCAGGACTGGCCGCGTCGGGAAAGATCGTCTGCGCGAGCTCGTTCGCGATGTTCGCGGCGGGAAGAGCGTTCGAGATCATAAGGAATTCGATCGGATATGCCGGTCTCAATGTGAAGATATGCGCGACACACGTAGGTATAAGCGTTGGTCCTGACGGCGCGAGCCATCAGACTTTCGAGGATATCGCCCTCATGAGGACTGTGCCGGGCATGACTGTCATAAATCCTTCGGATGGAAATTCCGCGAAGAAACTCATTAAAGAAGCGGTCGCTATGAAGGGACCTTGTTATATAAGACTGGGCAGGGCAAAAGTCCCGCAGTTCTACGGCGATGATCCTGACATCACTATCGGAAAGGGAAATCTCCTGCGCGAGGGGAAAGACATTACTATAATCGCGACAGGGATACTCGTGAATTCGGCGATAGAAGCGGCTGAAGCACTTGCGGCGAAAGGCGTGGACGCGAGAGTGATCGACATACATACTATCAAACCGATAGATGAGGAGATCATTGTGAAAGCGGCTGAGGAAACAGGAGCTGTCGTCACAGCGGAAGAACATTCTGTCATAGGCGGGCTC
>CALDNM010000248.1 GCA_937915045.1 uncultured Clostridia bacterium | reverse complement strand
CTACAGTTAAAGAACATTGAAAAATACACAATTTGTATTTGACAATATGAGGAGGTATTCATTATGGAAAACAGAACAATGATGAATGACAAAACTTATTTCGGAGCAGCAAGAGTTGAAAGGACAAACTGGCTCAATGTAGGAGCACTGGTAAGCTTCATCTCAACACTTATGTTTACATTAGCGACCTTTGCGGAGACAGCTTCAGCAGCCGGTACAGCCGTTGATTATGTATTCGCGATCGTCTCGGCAGTATGCTTTGAGTTTTTCTGCAGAAAAGAGATCGACTCCCTCTGCCGTGAAACAAAGATCGAACGCTGATCGCTGAGTCCCTTCACGACCTCAGGGTTTGATATAGATAGAAAATAAGTGAGTAAATAAGTTAAAAGTGAAAGCGAAAACGGACGGATCATATCGACCCGTCCGTTTCCGTTATATGTATTTTCTATTTGAATTCTTTTCCTGTAAGCATCAGGAACGCTTCTTTATATTTCCCGATCGTCTTGTCTATGACGTCCTGCGGCAGATCGTATCCGCTGTCAGGATTCGCTACCAGCCAGTCTCTCACAAACTGCTTGTCGTAAGACGGCTGCGACTGTCCCGGCTTGTATCCGTCAAGAGGCCAGAACCTTGAGCTGTCCGGCGTGAGCATCTCATCGCCCAGCACGACCTCGCCCTTTTCATTCAGTCCGAACTCGAACTTCGTGTCGGCGATTATTATATTCTTCGTCAGAGCGTACTCAGCGCATTTCTTGTAAAGCCCCACAGTATAATCCCTGATCTTCGTCGCGTACTCTTCGCCATGCCCCGGGAATTCCTTCTCGAGATAATCTATGCTCTGCTCGTATGAGACATTTTCATCATGGTCGCCTATCTCGGCTTTCGTGCTCGGCGTGAATATCGGTTCAGGAAGCTTGTCCGACTCGACGAGTCCTTCCTTCAGTTTGATCCCGCAGACCGTGCCCGACTCCTGATAGCTCTTCCAGCCGCTGCCCGTGATATACCCGCGGACTATGCACTCGACAGGGAGCATCGTGAGCTTTTTGCACATCATGCTGCGTCCTCTGTAATTATCGTTCCTGAAGAACTCCGGCATGTCGTCCACATCGACCGATAACATGTGATTCGGTACATCGTCCTTTGTGAAATCGAACCAGAAACGCGACATCTGAGTAAGTATCGCTCCTTTGTTCTCGACTTTATTTTTCAGAATGTGGTCGAACGCGGAGATCCTGTCCGTAGCCACCATGATCAGGCTGTCGCCGTTGTCGTAAACTTCGCGTACTTTGCCCTCTTTGATAGGTGTATATTCTTTCATTGTGTTCCCTCGATTCTTTCCCTGTACGTTTCTATGATTTTCAATTATACCATAACTATCAAAGATCCGTTACAACATTCTTGACCCATTTCTTTGAGATGACGCGCGCTGTCATGATCGCGCACTTTATTACTTCTTCCCCTTTGACCGCGAGTATGCAAAAGTATATCGGCCAGTGCAGATACAGTGCAGTAATGAAAGCGACCGGCACCGCGTACAGCCATATTGTACCCGTCTCTCCGAGCATGGCGAATTTCGTGTCTCCGCCGGCGCGAAGCACTCCCGATACGATCATCACATTATATACAGGGAGCGCCATGGTGAGCCCAAGGACTATCAGTATATAGAATGTGTATTTTTCTCCGAGTGGTGTGAAATCAAACAATGATATCAGCGGTCTTGCTACAGCTATCAGTACAAGTCCGAATATAAACCCGATGAATGCCCCGATCCGCAGGAGCTTCTTCGTCAGTATCACAGCCTCATCCGGTTTCTTCTGTCCGAGTTTCTGTCCGACCAGTATAAGCGCCGCGTCAGACAAGCTGAACGCCGCCATGATGAATACGTTCTGTATCGTATTCCCGGCCTGTACCGCCGCGTATTCCGTGATGCCCACACGCGCGAACGCCGCCACATACATAGATGTCCCGAGCGACCACAGGCTTTCGTTCAATGTTGTGGGTATCGAGTTCCTGAGAACGCGCTTTCTGAAATCAGGTGTCCATCCGAAGTATTCCCGCGGCGTGCCTGCCACTATATTCTTCCGAGCGAAAACTATGAACAGAAGTATCGAAAGCTGAATGATCCTCGCGATCACTGTAGCCGTCGCCGCGCCCTTCACTCCCAGCGCCGGTGCTCCGAAATGCCCGAATATGAGGATATAGTTCAGCAATGTATTTGTACAGAATGCCGCGATGCTCGCAATCAGCGGAAGGTGCGTCTGCTGCGTCGCGCGGAGAGATATCTCGAACGACTGATTGAACGGCATTAAGAGGAAACTCGGCGCGCAAGTCTGTATATAGACCTTCCCTATCGCGATAACTTCCGGTATGTTCGTGAATATCCTCATGATCTTTTCCGGGAAAAACTCCGCGGCCAGGAAAAAGAGTATTCCTATTGAAAAGCAGACCACGAAGGTGAACCCCATCGCTTTTTTTATGCCTTTCACGTTGCCTGATCCCCAGAACTGCGCCATAAAGGTCGAACATCCGCTCGCAAATCCATATATGAAAAGATAGAACAATGTATAGATCTGCACACCGACTCCGACCGCCGCGAGTTCAGTTTCTCCAAGGCTCCCGACCATCAGGTTGTCGACGAGGTTCAAAGATGAACCGATCAGGCTCTGGAGAGCTATCGGGACCGCGACCACCGCGAGTTTTTTGTACAGCGCTTTTTTGTTTTTATCTAATCTTTCATATGTCATCACTATATAATATCAGTGACCATGTTCAAAGTAAATTCAAAAACTGCCCTGCTCCGGATTTTTTCTCCGAAACAGGGCAGTTTTTCTACCCCATCAGTGCCTGATACCAGGCAGTACCCGAGAAGAAGAAACTGCTCAGCTGTACGAACAGTATGAATATCATGAATACCGGTGCTATATATCTGTAGCAGACATTCACGAATCCCTTCGTTCTGTACGGTGACGCGAGCGATACTTCGTCATCTATGAATCCGCGTCTCGTCCATCCGAGGACTATCGCCATCAAAAGTCCGCCGAGCGGCATGAGTATACCTTCCGCGCCGAGATCGAAGACATCGAGCCAGCTTCCAAGCCCAAACGGTTTCCACATCCCTGTGTTCGAGCCAAGCTGATCGGCTGCTACAAGTAATGCCCCGAGTATCGATGTTATCGTGATGATGAGCGTCACACGCGGTCTGTTCGCGCCTTTGCCTTTTTTGATGCGAGCGTCCATTACTGCCGAGATCCCGCCTTCCATCATTCCTATGGATGATGAAAATGCCGCGACGAATACGAGTATGTAGAAGATCAGTCCGAATATCGGGCCGACTTTCCCCATCGATTCGAACACCGTCTGCAGCGAAACGAACAGAAGCCCCGGTCCCGCCGACGGTTCGATCCCTTCAGCGAAGACTGCCGGTATGACCGCCATGCCGGCCAGAAGTGCCGCTATGGTATCGAAGACAGGAATGAGTATAGCGTTCTTTTCAAGATTCTCTTTTTTATCGAGGTATGATCCGTAAGCGATCAGGCATCCTGACGCGAGAGACAGTGAGAAGAACATCTGGCTCCCGGCGACCGCGAACACTTTGAACCATCCTGTCCCGGCGAATACCGAGAAGTCCGGCTTGAACATGAAGGCGAGTCCCTTTTCCGCTCCCGGCAGTGTGCAGCATTTGATAACGACTACGATCAACATGATAAAGAGTGCCGGCATACCGACCTTGCAGAATTTTTCTATCCCGCCAGATACTCCTCCGAGCACGACAAGCGATGTGAGCGCTATGAATATGAGTGTGAATACTATACTCGCCGAAGGGTGTGTAATGAATCCTCCGAAGAACGCGTCTGCCGCCACACCGTTCACGCCCCAGCTCGCGCCTATAAGGTCGCCGAGATTAGCGATGACATACTTTATGACTACTCCGCCGAGTACACAGTAGAAGCAAAGCAGCAGGAACGGGACGATCGTTTCGAAAACACCGTTGATCGTGAACCGTGAGTCCGCCTCTCTGTACGCTTCGATAGCCGCTTTTCCGGTTTTGCGCCCCAGTGAGATCTCACCGAGCATCAGCGGATATCCTATAAATATCGCGAGTATGATGTAAATAAGTAAAAACGCGAAGCCTCCGTTGGCCCCCATTTTATATGGGAATCCCCATATGTTGCCCAGTCCTATCGCCGAGCCTACGGCAGCCATCAGGAACCCGAAATTGGATCCGAAACTGCCCTTGCTGTTTTGTGACATGATTCTCCTTCTCAACAATTGAATATAATAATGTATAATAACGTAAAAAAATGTAAAGCATATAATTTCGCGAATAAACGCAAAAACTATATGCTTTACATAATACTCTTCTCTGCTAAAGCGGTCAAGCGCTAAGTTGCTTTACAGCAGCAGGTCCGCCGCTTCATCGGTCAGCGGCACAAGGTCCGACTGATCGAAGTACTTGATATCGAACTTGCGGTTCAACGCGCCAAAGTGCCTTATGCCGAACGCGAGCTTGTTCAAGTACGAGAAAACTCCGATCGCTCCATAAGGGAAATCATCCGCTTCTGTTCCGTACAGCGCGCGCAGATCAGGCAGGTCTGCAAAGAGTTCCTGCTTCGTAGTTCCGAACCTCTTGAGCGTTTCCGGAAGTGTGCCTTCCTCTATCTGCTTCCCGACCCTGTTCGCTGACATCGCGGCCGCCATCGGCGCGCGGCAGAGACCAACGGCCTTGATATCGCCATTGCCCATAGCCAGCGCTTTATACACGTCCGCTTCTGTCGAAAATCCGCCGGTGATATTGATCGCCGGGATCTCCAGTTTCTTTCTCTTCATCTTCTCCGCGATATCGATGAGCTTGCTCTCGAGCATCACCGTAGGCGTACACCATTCGTTCATCATCGCGGACGGGCTGTATCCGCTTCCGCCACCCGCGCCATCGAACGTCACCATATCGACTCGGTTATCCGACGCGATCTTGAGTACACGCTCCAGATCTTCCGGATCGTAACCGGCCATCTTGAAATAGACATTCTTGAGTCCCATGTTCCTGAGACGGCCTATGCGCTTCGCGAAGAATTCTTCGTCCCACTGCGGAAGACGCCCGTACATATAAAAATTCGGACATACACGGTCCTCATATGCTTTCCTGACTGCCGGGTCCGACGGATCAGGATGCACGAGATATCCCATGCTCTGCTTCTTCAGAGCCTCATCTATATCCGCGAGCCTGTTGACCGGCTGCGTCCCCTTCGCCGACTGGCCGAACTTGAACTCGATCGCTTCAGCGCCGTACTTTCCGATGGCTATCTCCGGCACACCAAGCATATCATCCTCGACATTGCACTGCGGCACGATCTGCCCATAGCCGCGGTAATATTTTTTGAAGCTCCCTATGATCTCTCCGAGCATCGGGAAGTCGGTTATCTTTCCGTCCTCGATCTTGAGATCCGGGTCCTTTCCCTTCGCGTCCTCTCCGACAACGCAAGTGATGCCTGCCATCGCCGCACCCGCGAAATAGTCGCGCCACGCCAGCTTGATGATCGCCGGCTGGATCAGCGGCAGCGCCATCTTTACCTTGTTGTAAGTCCCGTACTCCACGCCAAGATCCACATTGAAGATCTCCGCGCTCTCGTAATCAGGCTCCGCGCCCGTCGCTCCGAACACGTGCCCGTTGATGTTGAAATGCGAGTAATCGAGCGGGTATTCCTTCTCTCCGGCGATCTGATTTGCCCCCGTAGTAGTCGGATATACCGTCTGAGCGCCGCGCACTGCCGCAAGCCCGAGATCACACAGGATCCCGCAATCCTCCGTACACATCGAGCACATGCCCGATGACGGCGTTATATGTTTGCTCCTTGTTTCAGTCCGGGCAAACCCAGAACTAAGTGATGGTGAAAAAGACATAAAAGCACCTCCTCATTTCTCTGCTATGATCCCATTGTATTCTCAAATGTCAGTTAATACAATCGTATAGGCCTTTAAAGGACTTTTTCCAGCAGCACTAATCTGACCCCTTCGATGCCGTTGAAAACGCATGGAGCAATATCGATCTCCTTATACCCAAGTTTCTTGTACAGCGCTCTGGCATTGGTATTGCGCTCATTCGTATCCATCCTGAGATCGCGGCATCCGTGTCCCAGCGCCATGTCTTCATAAAACCCGACGAACGCGCTGCCGTATCCCTTCCCGGAACACGCCGGCGAGACCGCAAGTGTGTGAAGCACCATTACTTCTTCATCTGCCGCCCGGCACTCCCACGGAGCGCCTTCATATACATCTCCCTGCTGCTGATTGATTATACCTGAACAAACGATATCGCCGCCGTCTGAAATCA
>CALDNM010000247.1 GCA_937915045.1 uncultured Clostridia bacterium | reverse complement strand
GATCTTTGTGATGGCAGTAATGATAAGTGTCGCCGCGGGGATCGTCGTCCACGTGACAATGAGTGTGCCCATCTGCGACTCTCCGCTGAACATGTTGAGAGAGCTCCATATGCCGAGAACGGCAAGACACGCGCCTCCGGCCGCGCAGCTCAGTACGCGGTTTTTCGCGAAAGGCTTCGCCAGGAGCTTTGAGAGTTTTCCGAAGACGAGATAAAGGAGTCCGAGAAGGATCCCGCAGCCCGCGTATACGAGGAACCATTTCCAGTCCTCAAGGCCCGGCGTGCCGTCCATTTTGAAACGCGGAAGTCCGAGCCCTCCGCCGAGCAGCTTCTGCAGGCCCTTCATCGCGCCAAAGCCGCCGACTATGCCGGCCGCGTATATGACTATTTTCGCGACTTTGAATTCACGCGGTGAGAAGAAACGTTTCTCATCTTCTCTTCTATGTTCGAAGTTGTTGACGAATCCGAAGAACGGAGCGTTGAAGATCACTCCGAGCGTGGCCGCCAGCCCCGCTTCAGCGAGTTCGCGCGCTTCGTCTGTTTTGTATTTGAGTTTGTCGCCGACCATGCAGCAGAGCCCGATGATCAGTCCGGTCAGTCCGGCTTCCGGGCCGAGCGAACCGCCGAATATGAGAGGCAGCAATGCCGCTATCGCTATGATATATAGTTTGTCGTAAGCGTACGTGCCGTCCCTCTTCAGTTTGCCCATCGCTTCTTCCATCGTATCGGGAAGGAGGCCGTACTTTTTCTGGAACAGTCCTATGATCACGCCTCCGATGACACAGACCGCCGCGGTGTAGATCGCGGTGTGCCCCGTCATCCCCGGCAGGATCGTCCAGAAGAGCTCGATGCATTTATCCATGACCCAGAGCACTGCCCATACTATCGCGCCCGAAACGGCACCAAGGATGAGCGCGTAAAGAGCGAGAGCCGCGACGCTCCCGGTCTTCTGCCGTCCTGTTATTTTTTTCGTATCACTTCCGGCATTGCCGTTGTTTCCATTGCTCATCCCGCACCCTCCGCTTTCCGTTGCTTTAAATTATATCCCATGAAAAATGTTAGCACAAGATGCTTGATCCTGCCGTTTTTCGGCTATTATATACTCAGCGGGAAAACAGGCCGAAATGTGGTATAATCGAACGTATGAAAACACTTGAAACTGAGCGGCTCAGGCTCGAGAGATGGAGTGTCAGGAAGGACGCGGCGGATCTGTTCGCCTACGCGCAGGATCCTGATGTCGGTCCGAACGCCGGATGGGCGCCGCATAAAAACATACGTGAATCGAAGATGCGTATCAGACAGATATTCCTTCCGAACGATACATGGAAGATCGTCGATAAGGAGACCGGGCGTGCTATAGGGAGCATCGGCCTCGAACCCGACGCGAGGCGTCCGGGCATCAGGAGCATGGAGCTCGGCTATTCGATGGCGAAGGACTACTGGGGACGCGGTCTTATGACCGAGGCCGGTACCGCTGTGCTCGAATACGCGTTCACGGATCTCGGCCTCGAGATCGTCACGATCACTACGGGCCCCGATAACAGGCGGTCTCGGAGGGTCATCGAGAAGCTGGGCTTTATATATGAAGGAAAGCTGAGGCGCGCGTTCAAGATCTACGACGGTACGCTCCGTGATGTCCTGTGCTACTCTCTGTTCCGTTCGGAATGGGAGGCTGCCGAGGCTGCGCGCGGCCGAACGTGATAACAAAAATGTCATAATGTATAAAATGCGCTTTTGACGTTTGACACCACATATCATATGTAATAAACTTTAAAATTGGTGCCAAGAGCGCCATTTATCACTAAGAAAAGAGAGCATTTATTTATGAAAACTATCAACGATCATTCTATATTATCCAGCGTCAGAGGAGAATTCGGGATCAAAAAACTCATCCTCATCCTCATTCTGATCGCCTGCCTCGTATTCATTTTCTTCCAGAAAGATAATTTCCTTATCGGGCAGAGTTACTTCAACGGCGAGCAGTACAAAGGATTGTCCAGCGAAGAGGTGCTCGAGATGCAGGACGACAACTCACTCGCGAAGACTGACACAGATAAGTATGGCTCGAGAGTCATGCCTAAAAGTAAAATATCCCTGAAGGGCAGTCATACTGTCACTCAGACGTTCACTGCTGAAGACAGCAAGATCAACAATGTCAATCTGGTTTTTAATAATCCAAAGAACTATACGGCAGATGGCAGTATCTCGGTCAAGATATTCGACAAGAGCGGGAAGAAGATCTGCGATTCATCGCTCGACGCCAATCTCATAGCGAATGATTCGGTCACGAGATTCGATTTCAACGGCAACACGGAAAAGCTCGCCTCGAATAAGATCGTTACTAATAAAAAAATAACGGCAAGTGAGAAAAAAGGCATAGATATAAATAAAGGCGACACATATACTATTTCGATCACGTCGAAGAACATCTCTTCCGACGCGGGTTTCAGTATTTATCTCGGCGATCAGAAATACACTGACAGCAGCACTCTGAAAGTAGACGGCAGGGACATGGGGCAGCAGAGGCTGTTCTCGGTCGTCCGCTATCTGCATTTCAATATATTCGTATTCGCGACATTCACTGTCGCTACTCTTCTCGCGATCCTGTTCATCCTTCTTCCGATAGGAAGGCTCAGTGAAATGCTCACGGAAAGGCGCAGAAGGAAAGGGAAAAAGACTTTCGATCTGAATGTATTACTGCTTCGGATCATCTTCGTCGCGACTCCGCTCGCCGCGTATTTCATGATATCGAAGAGCGCTGGCGCGCGTACACTCGGGTTCGTCACGAGGCTTTTCTCGCTGCCGGGGCTGCTGAATATGGCCATCATCGGCGCGATCTGGTGGCTGCTCTATACTATCCTGAACAGGACGAAGGAGACCGCCATCTTTACGATGCTGGTGTCGTTCGTCTTCGCGTTCGCGAATTATATGCTGATACAGTTCCGCGACTGTCCTCTGATGGCGACGGATTTCGCTTCTATCGGTACGGCCAAGGATGTGGCCGCGAGCTATACGCTGGTGTTCGGCAAATCGTGTCTCTGGGCGATAATGCTCACCGCGATATTCTGCTGCATCACGGCATCGCTCCGCACATACAAAGGCCTCGCTCTGAAAAAGAGGCTCGCTGTGCTTATCGTTCTTTTCGTCTGGTGCGGGTCGTTCACCTACATGGTGACTTCGACGCAGTTCCTGAACCACAGAAACATTTTTGTTTCCGGCTTCAATCCGAAAAGCAGTTATCATAAATACGGCTACGCTCTTTCATTTGTTATCACGGTCAATGGCTCTCATATAAAGAAGCCGTCCGGTTATTCGGTGAGCAGCGTGAAGGACATAACGTCCAAATATAAATCAGATAAAGTAAAGACTAAGACGAAGACTACTACAAAGAGCCCGAATGTGATCGTCATCATGAACGAATCGTTCTCGGATCTCAAAGCTGTCGGTGACTTCAAGACATCGGGCGACTATATGCCGTTCTACCACAGCCTGAAGAAAAACACGATCAAGGGCTACATGCATACGTCGGTATTCGGCGGCGGCACGGCTGATACTGAGTTCGAATTCCTGACCGGCAACACGATGCAGTTCATACCGTTCAGATCGATACCTTACAACAATATGATAAAAACGAGCAGCCCGTCGTTCACACAGAATCTGAAGTCTTCGGGATACACCGGAAACATAGCGTTCCATCCGGGCATGTCGACTTCATACAACAGGTCAAATGTATACCCTCTGCTCGGGTTCAGCAAATTTATCTCGCTCGAAGATCTCAAAAATCCTGATTACCTCAGATCCTATGTATCTGACAAGTACGATTTCAAGCAGATCGAGAAATACTACACTGCGGCAAAGGCGAAAAACTCGAACTCGCCGTTCTATATGTTCAACGTTACTATACAGAACCACGCGGCATACAAAGTATCTGACGGCGTTGTACAAAAGGAAGTTTCGATCACTGACGACAACGCGCGTGAGGAGCAGGCGGAGCAGTATATCAATCTGATCAAGAAATCGGATGAAGCGCTCGAGCAGCTGATCACGTATTACAAGAAGGTCGATCAGCCTACAGTTATAGTAATGTTCGGTGACCACCAGCCGAGGGTCGGTGATTCTTTCTACAACAGTATTTACGGCAAGTCGTCATCGCAGCTCTCCCTCAAGGAGACTGAGAAGAAGTACCATGTACCTGTGATGATCTGGGCAAACTACAGCATCAAGTCGAAGTCGAACCTGGACATCAGCGCGAACTACCTGTCGTCTTATCTCGCGAAGGTCACAAACCAGCAGCTGACAGGTTACAACAAGTACCTGCTTGATCTCTATAAAAAAGTCCCTGTCGTCACATCGATATGCTACAAGGGCGCGAACGGCAAGACTTATGATCTTGATCAGAAATCGAAGTACACGAAGTACCTGAACGAATACAAGAAGATCCAGTACAACAACCTGGTAGACTACAAGAACAGAGTCGGAAACTTCTTCTACCTGGCTAAATAACATAGTATCAGGATCCACCTTCAATGTTTATATGTGCCCTCTTTACCGGCTGCCCGGTAAAGAGGGTATTTTTATGCTGCGGCAGCTTTGCAAATAGAAGTTGCGTTGCCACATTAGTGATCATAGCCTTAAATGTCACAATTTCTTGCGAGTTTGCGGGTTTGACACTTTATATTTGATTGTGATTTGCTCTGCGTTGCCACATTAGTGATCATAGCCTTAAATGTCACAATTTCTTGCGAGTTTGCGGGTTTGACACTCTTTCAAATCGGCTTTTGGGAGTGATTTCACTCATTATTCGCCGGCGCAACGCCTGCAGCCCACCATTTTTTGTGACATTTTCCCTAGTATAGGTAAATTTGCCACATTCAAAAACTCCGAACTTAAAGAATGGCGTATTTATTGTGACTTTTACCTGCCATGGTCCCCACATGGCACGACTTTCAAGCCCTTGACCCGAAACTCGGAACTCGAAATCCGAAGTTCAGAGAGGGAAGCGTGAAACTCGGAGTTCTAAGTGCGAAATCCGAAGTTCAGAGAGGGAAGCGTGAAACTCGGAGTTCTAAGTGCGAAGTCCGGAGTTCAAAGCTCGAAGATCCAAGTTCTAAGAGCGAAGATCGAAGTTCTAAACTCGAAGCACGAAAGTTAATGGTCATGCGTTGATTATAATACACCAGTCTGTTATAATAATCGAAGCGATAAGTATATCTAAAGCAAAAGATAGATTTTAAGCAAAGGATATCTGAAGCAAAAGTTTATCTGAAATGAATAGTAAAGGGAAATGTGATCATGAAAAAGGAAGATCTCCGCGTAACGAAAACGAAATTACTTATAAAGCAGGCTTTCTTCGATCTTCTCGAGAAAAAGCCATTCGAGAAAATAACGATAAAGGACATCACTGACAAAGCCATGATAAACCGAGGGACATTCTATCTGCATTACTGCGATAAATACGACCTTCTCGAGAGTTACGAGGACCAGGTCATAGATGATCTGCGGGTTTATACCGACCTCATAACTCCGGAGTCGATGGAAGAAAGCAAGCGCAAGAACTTGCCTCTTCCGCATCTTATTCCTCTTCTTACATATATAGAAGAGCATCCTTCGTTCTTTTTGCTGATATCGAACAACGAGACCAGTTCTTCTTTTTATCGCAAGATGTCGGCCGCGTTCTACACTCGCCTCAGCAAAGTCCTGAATATTGCTCAGATAGATTATTTGGGTGACTATAAAAAAGATCTCGCGGTCGCTGTTTCCAGCACCATCCTGAGCAGGTGGGGCAAGACCCACATGGCCACTCAGAAAGAGCAGATCGCGATGCTGATCACTAAAATCATCTGGTCTGTACTGGATATAACGGACATCCATTACAAGCCTGTGCCGATCGAAGACAGGGGCAATAGCTGAAAAGCACCAAGCGCGAACGCCTAGTGCTCTCCAGTTATGCTGAGTTGTTGTTCTTGTTTCCTTTTTTATCAATCGCCGCTCCTGTTGGATGTATAATGCGGTTTGGCTCGATCTATCGTGCGATCCTGCTCGATTAATCTCGCGAGCTTACTCGCCGATGGCGTCTGTCCTGTATAGGAACTTGACATCGCCCTTCGTGTTGTTGGCGAGCTTCGTGAATGTAGTATAATTCTGTGAAGCTGTCGACAGATCCTGCAGCCTCTTCACGACGGTCTTGATGTCGCCGTTATAAAGCTTGACGATCTTCGCGATGCCCTGATCGTAGAACTGGCTCATGCCCTGCGCGAGCTCGCTCGTTCCGGACGCGAGAGTCTTCTCACCGCTCACGAGGTTCTTGGCTCCGCTCTGCAGATTCTTTGTCCCTGCTGTGAGCTGGACACTCCCGCCGTAAGCTGAATCTATTCCTGTAAGCAGCTGATCCGCTCCGCTCTTGGCGTTGTTCACACCTGTCGCGAGACTGGATAATCCCTGCGTCAGAGTCGGTACACTTGCGTTAAGCTGCGCCGCTCCTGCTGCCGCGTCAGATACGCCCTTTCTAAGCGCGGAACTGTTCGCGGTATCAGTCGATGTGAAATCATCCTGTTTGCCGCTCACTGTCTTGTTGATCACTCCGGCGCTGTACGCCAGACTGCCTTCTTTTACGTCATTAGAGGACCCGCCATCACCGAACAGCACTTTCGATAAAGTTTCCATCTTTGCCTTTGCGGCAGTATCTCCGCTCTGCTGATAAGTATAAGCCGCTGTTTTATAATCTGTCAGCGTCGTGTCATACACTTTAAGTATCTCGCTCCTGGCAGTATCAACTCCGCCTGTATACGCATCAACAGAGTTCTTCAGTCCTGTCGTCGAGTTCATCCCAGAGTCAAGGCTCGCTATCCCGCTCGTCAGTGCCGGGAGTTTGCTCGAAAGCGTTCCCATGCCGGTCTGCAGGTCGCCGAGGCCGGTGTCCAGAGCTTTGGTGCCCTTCTGCGCGGTCTCGAGGCCGAGCGAAAGCTTGCTCATATTCGTCGAGAGAGTGCTGCTGCCGGCGTACAGTTTCTTGCTGCCGTCGTAAGCTTCCTGCGTTCCCTTCGCTATCTTTACGGAGCCCTTGACGAGGGTCTGCGCCGATTTATCCAGTTTATTTATCTGCTTGTCGAGTCCCGAAAGGCTGCTGACACCGCTAAGATCCATATTGTCGAACAGGTTATTCGCCGCGACCGTTACGATCGTATCCAGCGAAAAATCACTTACCTGCGCCGTTATATCCAGCGACTCAGGGATGTCGAGCTTGCTGCTCGAAACACCGAGGCTGTCACTCAGTCCCGGCATCGTAACGCCGGCGACCATCTGCTTGTCACCATCATCGATGACCTTGCCGTTGTCGATCTTGACATCAGTGAACTGATCGTCCTTCATAACGAGGACACTCGCCACAAAGAACGGCACATACACGTCTCCCGACTTCGCGTTGTTCGTGTAATTGATCTTTATCTCGAGATCTCCGCTCTTGCCTTTGATCTGCTTCGGTGTCATCTTCACACCGTCGAGGTAATAATCAATACTCATAGTGATCGGTGTCTGCTGATATGACGTGCCGCGGTAATATATGCTCTTCCCTTTGGCCGCCCATGACAAACTGTCACTTCCGCTCTTCGTGTATTTCTCATCGCCCTTGACGTTCTCTATATTGCTTAGATTTGTCGCGTCCGAAATGTTCGAAAGCTGCGGGCTGTTGTTGAGATAGTCGCTTACCAGCGTTTTCTCAGCATTGCCGTTCGCGTCCTGTATGACGTATACCGTCTCATCCTTCGTGATCTGTGTGCTGCTCGAAGCCAGCGCCGTCGCAGGCGTGAGCATTACTGCCGCGGTGATCACAGCCACGGCCCATATCAAAATTTTCGACTGTCTAATTCTCTCCATTACTACACTCAGCTCCTTGTTTCTCCTTTTATCTAAAGCGCCGCTTTACGCGCTTTTTGCGTCATTCATTAAATATATTTCCGGGTGCTCTTTGTTGATGAACCCCTTGCTCGTCTTGATTATCAATTTGTCGAACGCCATCAGCATCGCCGGCAGTACGAATATTACCATCGCCGCGCTGAGCAGCGCGCCCCTCGCGAGGAGGAAGCAGATCGAGCTTATGATCCCGATGTCCGAATAGATCGCTACGCCGATAGTGGCCGCGAAGAATCCGGTCGCGCTCATGATGATCGATGTGACCGAAGTCGAATGAGCTATCTCAACAGCAGTTCGCCGGTCCTTCCCGGAGTATCGTTCTGACCGGTACCTTGTCGTCATCAGTATCGCGTAGTTCACGCACGAGCCAAGCTGTATGGTCCCGATGCAGATCGAAGCGATGAACGGGAGTTTTGTGCCCGTGAAGTACGGGATGCCCAGATTGATGAACACCGCGCACTCGATGACCGCCACAAGTATGAATGGCAGCGACCCCGATCGCAGCACGAACGCCAGTATGACGAATATCATCAGTATCGATATTATCGACACGACCTTGAAGTCCTTGTCTGTCAGCTTTATCAGGTCTTTCGTCAGCGGACCTTCGCCGATGACCATGCCCTTTGAATCGTATTTATGTACGATATTATTTATCTGCGTGATCTGCGTATCGCACTTGCTCGTCGCGACCTTGTATTTGGAATTGACCATCAGCATCTGGTAATTCCCGCCCTTGAGCATCGACGTGACATTTCCCGGGATGAACTCCTCCGGCACCGACGGGCCGAGAAGCGACCCCTCACCGAGAGTGCTGCTCACACCGTCCAGATCATTGATCTGATTCGTCATCGCGTACATATCACTCGACTTGACATTCTTATTCACCATTACTACATGAGTAGTGTTCAGATCGAAATCCTTGCTTAGCTTGATCGACGCCTGTCTGCATCCGTACGTGTCCGGCAGTGTCGACTGAAGGTCGTAATACACCTGCGCGTGCGACTGCCCGAAGTACGCCGGAAGAAGCAGTAATACAAATATCGCGATGATGACTCTGCGGTGTCCCGTGACCCAGCGTGAAAGCGCTCCGAATCTCATGTGGAACGTCACGTGTGTCGTCTTCACTATCGCCTTGTCGAATATGAGTATAAGTGAAGGAAGTATCGTGAATGTGCCGAGCACTCCGAACACGACGCCCTTCGTCATGACTATGCCCATGTTCATGCCGAGCGTGAATGTCATGAAGCACATCGCGATGAATCCGGCCATCAGTGTCAGCGCGCTGCCTCCGATGGCGCTCGCGGTCTTCACGATGGCGTGCCGCATGGCTTCTTTTTTATCGTCATACGTCAATTGCTGTTCCCGGTAGGCGTTCACGAGGAATATCGAAAGGTCCATCGTGACACCGAGCTGGAGCACCGAAGCGATCGCCTGAGTGATGAATGAAACATCGTTCATGAAAATATTCGTCCCGAGGTTGTACATTATCTCTATGCCTATCCCGGCCAGTATCAGTACCGGCGTGATCCATGAATCCATGAACACCGCGAGCACTATGAACGCGAGGATGACAGCGATAAGTACATATATAGGTTCTTCCTTGTCGCATATGCCTTTAAGATCTGTCACGAATGCCGACGTCCCTGAAAGCAGGCGCTGCGTACCCGTGATGCGGCGTATCTGCTGGACTGCCGCTATCGACTCGTTCGACGACATCGGTGTCTTGAGGAAGACGGCCATCATCGTCGTATCGCCCGAATTGAACGCCTTGTAATACTTGTCCGGTATCCATTCCTTCGGCATCGTGAGATCGGCGACATCATCGTACCAGATAACATCCTTGACGTTGTTCACATTCTTGACTTTGTTTTCGAGCTTCGCTGTATCCTTGTCGTTCATGCCCGATACCAGCATCATCGAAATGCCGCCTGTGCCCATGTCCTTCTGAAGGATATTCTGCCCTTTTACCGTCTGCAGAGTATCCGGAAGATACGAAAGCACATCATAGTTGATCCCGACCTTCGCGTTCGCGAAAAGCGACGGGATAAGCAATATGATGGCTATTATGATTATAAATTTTCTGTGGTCTACTACACCTTTTGCTATTCGATCCATATTATAAATGATCTCTCCTTTAAACAACTCAACTCTCTAAAGGAGATTATAACGCGTCAATTTTTTATAAAAAATAAACAATCCCTACTAGTTGATAAAAATAATTTTTACATCTAATAGGGGTTGTTAAATTCTGTGAGTACAGTGTCAGATACGCGCTGCGTATCATTTCATTTGGATCCAGTTCCCTGTTGTCGGATCAGTCTCATTTACGTTCGACAAAGCACTGATCCAGCAGTAAAGGGAACCGTTGACCGCCCATATGTTTCCGTATTTCGGCAATCCGCTCTTCCATATGATTCGGTCATTTCCGTATCCTTTCCACTGGTCGTCCGAAGAAATAAATGTAAGACTTGTGATTTTTATGATCAAAGAAGATGTGCCTCCTACCGCCGTATCACTAAAGTAATCTGTTATTGTAGGATTCTTTTTCGCATACCACTGAGGCATATACGGTCCCCATCCGATCACTCCATAGACCTTCTGCCCGTTTTCAATATCATAATATACCGTCCCCCTTTTCAGATTCCGGCCATAATTTGAATCAGCTTTTATCGACGCGATCAGTTCGTCCCATGACTGCGCAGTGATATTGTATTCTTTGAGAGTCTTATCCGCGTCAGTCTGATCCCCCGTGCCCGGATCTGTGTCCGTGCTCTTGTTCGCCACGAGCGTAGGCTGCAGCGTACACGTAGTCTTATAGAGGCTCTTGCCGGACTGTCCGAGGACAGTCAGAGTCACATCGACCGTGTTCGCTGTTTCCGAATTCGCGCTGACGTCCATCGTGATCGTGTCGTTTTTATAAAAATCATCCGAGTAAGGTTTGCTGCCGTCGATATATAAATATCCGCCGCTCGCGGTGATCTCCTTCGTTTCTCCCGATGTCGTGTAAGAGACCGTCGAGCTGTCCTTCGCCGCGAGGGCTGTCGAGTTGTTCGTCTTCTGCTTGATCTCATTCACTATCGAAGTCGCGATCGACTGCGCCGCTGACTTCTCCGACGACGATGAATAGTCGTTCGAGATAGGCGAAATAAGAGACATCGCCACCGCTATCACGATGCCGAGTATCGCCAGTCCGACTATGAGTTCTACAAGAGTGAACCCCTTCTTATTCGATCTGAGTGATGCTGTCTTTTTCATTTCTCTTCCTCTATCTGACTTCTGCCTGCCTTTACTGGACCTTGAAGTACACAAAATCTCCGGCCGTCCCGACGTTCACGGGGATGTCCACCGCCGCGGACGATCCGTTTATCCGAACCGTCATCGTGCCGGTGCCCGCGCTTTCGAGCTGACCGTTCTCTATACTTGTGATCGCGGTCTCCATACTTTCACTCGTATCCGCCGCTTTCCGGTTCATGTTTATAGACGTCATGATGAGCGCCGTCACACCGATCAGGACGACCAGAAGTATGACGAACGCTACGATCGTCTCGACGAGTATCGCGCCTCTTTTTCTGTTCACGCGTTTCCTCATTGCTCTGTCCCCTCCTGTGTCCATCCGTCTGTCTGATTATTGTAAGCCGTGATCGCGCTTCCGCTTGCGGTCACATAACCGTTGTACTGATATTTCGAAGTCACAGTATATTTATGATCTTCGCCATAATGCCCCGTGAGCTTCACCTTCACTTCATCCATGACAATGTGCAGCTGGTTCCCCTCATCGGATACCGTACCGCTGTAACTCAGCGTTGTCCCGGTGATCGAATATTCGCTTCCCACCGCGCTGTTCGACGGAAGTGTGACAGCCGCGCTGAGCGTACCCGAAGTTTTGCCGTCGCTTCCGGCATTTCCGATCGCGTCATTCAGCACCTGCGTGCCAAGTGAATTCGCGGGCGCCGCGTCCTTCTTCTGCAGCGAACTGTCGATGACATTTATCGCCGACTTCGCCGCGTAATAAGCCTTCTTCCCGCTGTACTGCTTCGACGCGTTGTTCGAATTGTTCGAAGCGAATACCATGACCGTTCCGCCTATCGCGAGAAGAATGACCGCGACTACCATTACTATGACGATCGCCTGACCGCTTTTGTTGTTCCTGATCCTTTTAAGCATATAGAGATCCTTCTATTCCCAAGGAGTCCTGTGGAAATCGCTTCCCATAGAACAGATGCTGTTGTTCACATTTATATGCGGATACGGATAATCGAACGCGCCGACAGTTCCTCCCGATTCAAGCTCCTCGCCGCCATCGGAAAACGCCTTAGTCTTCATCGCGCTCTTCGAAAGATACGATACCTGAGCACTGTTCGAAAGATCATTGCCTCCGTTCGGATTCTCAGAACCCGTGAGCGCGCAGCAGTTCTTTATGACAGCGAACGCGGCTTCATTGCCGCCACCGAACGCGCCGCCAAATGTCTTGTTCGCGTTTCCATTGCCGGTCCATACGACATCCCCGACACTGTAGCAATTGCTTATCGTGCCGAATCCGAACCAGGCCGTGATACCGCCTGCTCTCATTTTTTCGCTCGGTCCGCCTGTCCCTATAGACTCGACTTTCCCGGTGTTATATGAAAATCTGACCTGCACCGTCGAGTTCGTCACATCGCTGCCGTTAGCCTTGAACGAGTTCGCTCTTGTCGTAGCTCCTACGATCCCCGACGCCATGGACGTCTTCCCGGATCTGCCGGTCATACTGATATTCCCCGCGTTATAGCAGTAGATCACTGTCGCTGAGTCCGCGGCCGTATCGTTGCAGCCGTCGAGCTGTCCCGTTATCCCGCCGGTGTACGCTTCGCTCTGGCCTTCCGGATCTTCGCTGACGATCTTCGCCGCGTTCACGCAGTACTTTACGACCCCGCCTTTGTAGCGGAACGCTTCTGCCGCGTCACTTCCGAAAACATTAGTTATGATCTTCGTGCCGTTCCTGATTATCATCTCGTTCGTCGCGGTACGTCCCGTGATACCTCCCGCTCCGATAGCGCTCACAGTCACAGCGTTGTTCTCCGTACCGCTCCCATAATCATATCTTCCGTTTTTATTTGCTCCGAAAGCCGGTGTTCCTGAAAGGGAAGCCGATCCGCTCCTGCAAGTACCATTCTCACAGTACATCACATCCGCGTAATTCACCCCGCATATGCCGCCGGCAAAATTCCTGCTGTCAGTACGCCCGAAAACGTACGCGCCGTTGTAACAGTTCTTCACCACACCGCGGTCTGTATCCGAAGTCGACATATTCACTCCGGTGATGCCGCCGACGATACCGGTGATCGAACCCACGAAACCGTCCTCGCTCACACTGCCGGCCACGTCAGCCGTCGTCTGAACTCTGCCGCTCATCAGCGAGCAGTTCTCGACCGTACCATAATTCTGTGAACAGATGCCGCCCGTGCAGAGACTCGTGCCGTTGATGAAGCAGTCCGTGCTGCCCTTGCTGTTTTCCGATGTGCCGTAGGTCTGCATATACGCGTCCTGATAGTCGAGCTTCACGCCCTTGATCGTCCCTGTATTCTTCGCGAAAAGCCCCGCGTCCGCGGAATTCTCCGTAAGGTCGTAGATGCTGTAATATTGCCCGTCGTATGTCCCGCTGAACGGATTCGGTTCGTTCGCTGTCTGCGCCGCCGTATGTCCGATCGGGTTGAACAGAAGGACCGTGTTGTCATAATTCCTGCAGTAAATATCCTGGGTCTGACTGTATGCCGCTGTCTTGTCCGCGGAAGTGCTCTGTACATTTTTGAGATGTCTCACGCTTGCGATATTGTAAGTCGTCCTGCTTCCCGATGTCGTCTGCCCTCCGAAATACGTGTAGACTTTATCGTCCACCGGCGTGCTGCTCGACACACTTTGACTGCCGATAGAGACTGTCATCGACGCCGAGATCTGCTTGTCGCCGCTCGCGCAGAGACCGCTGTAATTATTGTTCAGGATACTGTACTGGGTATTCGCCGAGTCGAGCACGACTGTCAGGATGTCGCCATTCGCGCTGCTGTCGACATAAGCGCCATAATTATCCGAGATCCCTATCGCGTCAGTCAGTGTCTTCCCTGAGAGCGAAGCAATAGAATCCAGCTTATAGTCCGCGTCCGCGTCCTTCGTGTCACCGCCTATCTGAAGTGTGACACTGCCGCCCTGAGTCGTGAGCTTCAGTTTATATATATATGCCGCCCAGTTGTCCGGCAGTTTGAATTCCGCTGTCAGCAGGCCGTAATTCTGGCCGCCGTTGATATTGTATCCTGCCGCGCCCGAACCTGTCGTACCTGTATAACTCGTATGATCGACGAGCTGCGACTCATCGATATCCGGCAATCCCGTATTTTCGGAAACCGTCTTGCCAACTGTGTAATAACCCATAGTCCCGTCTTTTAAATTCTTATTGGAACGAAGATCGGCGTTGTATGTGCCGTTGTCAGACGAGATCACAGAAGCCGACTGCCCGGAATAAGCTATGCCTGAATCGACCTCGCTGTAGAACACAGAAAGGACCTTTCCGCTGGTCTTGTTGTATTCGATAAGAACGGTCCCGTCGAGGATATCGGAGTCGGTCAGATAGCTGTCCATCAGCTTGTATATAGTGCTGGCCTCCTTCGTACTCTTAGCGTCCGATTTTTTAGTTTCTATATATACTATATTATTGCTGTTCGTATCCATGGACGGAGTGACTTTGGACAGATCCGCCGCGCCGTCGCCCTTGCCGTAATCCGTTCTGAACGAGGCTTTTCCTTCCGCTGAGATCTTGTCCGTCAGAGCATTCTGCGCAGCGTAAAATATGGTCTGCGCCATATCGGTGCGGGCCCTCTGGTCTGCTTTGATTTTATAAGCTATGATATTCGGGACAGCGATGCCCGCGATGATCCCGAGGATAACGAGAACTACGATGAGTTCTATGAGTGTGAATCCTTTGCGATTGTTTTTCCCTAAATTTTTTCTCATGACCCCAAACCTCTATAAAAATCATTTCACTCTATTATTATACAGCATAATTGAATAAAATCAAAATATTCGGAGAGCTTTTGGGCTCTCCGAATATTTTTAGGGTTTTGTATTATCCATTATTTTGAGAAGGATTATTTTTTCATATCTTCGATCATCTTTTCGACCTTAGCTTCTTCTTCAGGATCGATCTTGTAAGCGTGTACAGCGTCCTCAGGGAACTTCTTCTCTTTGACGTCCTTTACATACTCAGCAAACGCGTTCTGAAGGACTTCGCCGACGTTCGCGTATTTCTTTACGAACTTAGGTGTGAAGTCATCATAGAATCCAGCCATGTCAGCATAGATGATGAGCTGACCGTCTGTCTGTGAGCCTGCTCCGATGCCGTATACCGGGCACTTGCAGACGCTCTTGATAGCCTTGCCTGTGACTGTAGGAACACCCTCGACGAGGATAGCCCATGCTCCCGCTGCTTCGAGTGCCTTAGCCTGCTCGACCAGAGCCTTTACTGCAGCCGCGCTCTTGCCCTGAGCCTTGTAGCCGCCGATCTGTCCGGCGAACTGTGGTGTAAGACCGATATGTCCCATAGCCGCGACGCCCGCGCCTGTGATAGCTTTCATTCTCTCTACGATAAGCGGTGTGCCGCCTTCGAGTTTTACGCAGTCGCAGTCAGACTCTTTGATGAATCTGCCGGCATTCTCGATAGCTTCCTCATCCGAGATCTGATATGACATATAAGGCATATCGCCGACTACGAATGTATTTGGAGCTCCCCTTCTTACTGCTGAACAGTGCTCGATGCATTCGTCCATAGTAACCGGGAATGTTGTCTCATATCCAAGCTGGACCATACCGAGAGAATCTCCAACGAGTATCATGTCGAGTCCCGCTCTCTCTTCATACTTTGCGGTCAGGTAATCATAACCTGTGATCCATGTGACTTTCTCTCCGTCTTCCATCATCTGAATGAAATTAGGAATAGATTTTCTTTTGTTCATAACCTTCTCCTTCCGGTCTTTTAATGGCCTTTTGCGCATTTTTCACGGCTCCCGGCCGTGTCTCTTTGATTAAAAAGTACCACATCATGTAAATCAAGTCAAACAATATAATTTAACGTCTTAGTTGAACAACTCTTCATCATGCCGCGCACGCCTCGAGCGCCAGCGCGCACTCCCCGATCATAGAAATCAGGATGCTGTACTCGAACGAATCGATGTGATCCTCCCCATCCATGTCTATGCCGACGACACCGTACACCCTGTCCATTACTCTGGACGCGATGTAGTAACATTCCGAGTCGCTGAGTGTGTTCGTGGTAGCCCCCGCGTGTTCGTTGTTTTTGAAAGTCCACGCCGCCGCGGCGCGTTCTTTTTCCGTGAGG
The DNA here is from genome assembly GCA_937915045.1 of uncultured Clostridia bacterium. Classification (GTDB taxonomy): domain Bacteria; phylum Bacillota; class Clostridia; order Peptostreptococcales; family Anaerovoracaceae; genus JALCRY01. The sequence goes on along the minus strand of CALDNM010000247.1, from coordinate 16,722 downwards.
CAGTTTTCACCCACCGTTTTTCCTTCCGCCGGATAGGCTTCAGGCTCCTGCAGCTCATGATCCTTCACGGGGTAGAACACGATATTCTTGCCGAGAAGTCTTGTGAGCTGACGCGCGGTGATGTCGATTATGTCCTTCCGGCCTTCGGCCTGCCTGAGCATCTGATCTATGTCGAGCAGAGCTTTTGTCCTGTAAGCGGTCCGCGCGGACTGTTCCCCGTTTTGTTTCAGCCTTATGGCAAGTGTCCCTGTGATGAATGCCGCGAGGAACATCACGATGAATGTCACCGGATATGTCTTGTCATATACATTGAAGGAAAATCTCGGATATGTGAACATCCAGTTGTAGACCAGCACGCTCAGCAGAGATGCCGCCAGACTGTACGCTCTGCTCGCGGTAACGACCGCGATGAGGAGCACGCCGATTATATACATCATTATGATATTCGCGTCATTGAATTTGAGCGCGTAAAAGATGTACCCCGCCGCTGTCGACGCCGCGATCATCCCGAGCATTACTAAGAGATTTTTCGCGGAGAACTTCCCCGCGCCGTCTCCGCCGGCGCTGTGTTTTTTATGCTCTACATATGGCGTCTTGTGCTCGACCGGGATGATATACAGCTCCAGATCAGAAGCGTATTCCGTCAGCTTTTCCGGAAGCGAAGGCTTTCTGCGGAACAGTTTCTTTTTGGTGTTCGTCCTTCCGAGAACGATCTTGGAAACGCCCGACTGCCTCGCGAATTCGGATATCTGAAAGGCCGGGTCCTCGCCGTAAGAGGTCTCCAGGCTCGCGCCGAGCTGCTCCGCGAGATGCATATTCCGGCGGATGCTCTTCTTGTCACCGTCATCGAACCTGTCGTAATCCGGAGGCTCTACATATATGGCTGTGAACTGCGCGTTGAAAGCCTTTGCCATCCTCGCCGCCGAACGTATCACCTTCGGATTCGAAGGCGCCGGCGAAAGGCATACTAATATATGCTCGTCGGTGTAGAACTTGCGCTTCTTCCTGACGCGCGCGCTGCCGGATATCTTGTTCATCCTGTCCGCGCATCGCCTGAGCGCGATCTCTCTGAGCGCCGCAAGTTTTTCTTCGCCGAGCTTTCCGTCCTTGTTCCTTCCGATCAGGTCCAAAGGCTCGATATCGATTATCTCCACCTGATCCGCGTCGTCGAAGATCCTGTCCGGGATCCTGTTCTCGGCAGTAACTCCCGTGATCGAAGCCGCGAGGTCGCTGAGGCTTTCTATATTCTGTACATTGACAGTCGTGTAAACATCGATCCCCGCCTTGAGGATCTCGTACACATCCTGATACCTTTTCGCGTGCCTTGAACCCTCCGCGTCTGTATGCGCGAGGTCGTACACGAGCACCGCCTGCGGATCTCTCTCGATCACCGCGTCGATATCTATCTCATGCATTACTTTGCCATCGCTCGTCATTGTCAGAGGCGGTACCGATTCAAGATCTTCCATAAGCGCGTCCGTCGTCGGGCTCACATTCGATTTGACGTATCCTATCACAACATCCGCGCCGCGCTCCTGCAGCTCACATCCTGCCTTGAGCATCGCGTATGTTTTGCCGACTCCCGGCGCGTAGCCGAAAAATATCTTGAGATGTCCCCGGTTCGCCGCGTCCCCTTCGTAAGAACCGTTTATCGCTCTCATCAGTTCTTCAGGGTCGCCACTGTATTCATTCATGCTGCATCCTCCAGTCAACGATAGATTATATCACGTTTTCAGAGCGATAGATCATATCATTTATATGCCTCTATCTGTCTTTTCTATATACCTCTTCAGGGCTTTTGAGCGCTTCCGGTTCATCCGGATGCGGCCCTAGCATCTTTTCCATCCATATCATATTGTACCACCGGCCGAACTTCCGGCCGCACTTGTGGAACTCTCCGACTAATGAAAATCCCATGTGCTTATGGAACTCCTCGCTGTTATCGGTCAGATACTCATCGTCGGCGTCCGGGTAACCTATGCATACGTTCATGTTGATGATGCCCATATCTTTTAATTCGCGCTCGAGCTCCTCAGAAAGTTTTCTTCCAAGACCGCGGCCGCGCTGATCTTTCCTCATATAGATCGACGCTTCGGCCGAATACTCATAAGCCTCTCGCCCGACAAAGCTCCCGCCGTACGCGTAACCTATGATCTCACCGTCATCTTCCATTACTATATATGGATACTTCTTTTTCGTCTCTCGGATGCGGCCGGCGAACTCTTCGACCGACGGTACCTCGTACTCAAATGTGATTGCCGTCTCAAGGACATATGGCCTGTATATTTCCACCAGCGCCTCCGCGTCCTCCGGCACCGCCGGCCTGATAATTGCTTCATTTGTCATGTGGATCCACTCCCCCTTGCTTTTTGATTTGATCCTCTCTGAATATGATAGATTATTATACCACCAACCGGTCCAATGTGATACAGAGCAGGGTCCGGGCGCTTGTCAAGATTCCGGACCTGGGAGACCGGGCGCTTGTCTAAATTATGACCTATGTGTGAATTCGGCCTAGTAAAGCCACAATTTTTATGGCTTATTCTCCGTATTTCGTCAAATAGCCACAGTGCAAAGCGGTTATTGAACTTCAAGTATATGATTATTCCGTTATACAACACGCAGAGTTGTTACATAGCGGTTATATCCTCCGTCTTGAACCCAGACCTCCGCAATCGTACTCAATAACTGTGGCTTGAACCCCCTGAATTCACATAACAGCCATAGTTTCGATTTTGATCACTGTGGCTTTGAATGCCAAATTCACACAAAGGTCATAGTTGACACTCTCAGCCCAGAGCCTGGAGCGGATCAAAGAGGAAGCACTGCGCCTTTCGGCCAGTGCTGTCATAATATTTAAATGAAAAAAGAGGCGGCTGCCTCTTTTAACATCTCAATGACCCTTGTGTTTTTCCTTCCGCTTCTGCTGCCTGAGCTCGAACTTTCGCTCTTGCTCCGCGAGCCTTCGCTCTATGCTGTCATGTTTTCGTTCAGTCTTCATCTCTTCGCGCTGCATCTGTAATGCCTGCTGGGATTTCGTCCCGACGCCTGAAGTTTTCATCGCTTTCGCGGCTTCCCTCTGCCTGCGCTTCGGGTTTTTCGCGATCTCCTTCGCTACATGATCGACTCCCTGGCTGAAGTTCAGCCTGTCGTATTTCGTCAGCGCGAGCTCATACACTTCCGCGTCCGTCGGCTCAGCGCCGAATATTACTTTACACACAAAAAGTTTGCCGTCAACTGTACGCTCGAACACTCCCGCCCAAAACGGATCATCAAAAAACACTATAAGTCTTCCCGTTACTTTATCCATAACGTCCCTCCTTTAGAACTGATATGGACAAAGAACGGACGACCCGGAGGGGAAGGTTACTTACGCCGCATCACGCGGCACGGCCGGGCTACCTACCGGCTCTGGCGCGCCCCGAAAGGCACACGTTGCGTTTTTTTCTTTGTCGTTTGTAGAATCGATTATATCACATCGCGGCCGGCCGTGACGACATACTTTCTGAAATACTCCCTTAAGTCATCATCGCAAACGTAGACATATGTGCCCTTGATGCCTCGCGACATGAGAGTCACATAGATGTTCTCGATGTATTTTTTTAATTTCTCACCTTCTGCACTTTCTCTTCCTTTTGGATCACAATATTTTGCTTTATCTACTGTGATCTTCTTAGCGATCGGATCATAGCTGATCTCATTACCGAAAATCACGCCCGCGTAATTGAGGTCGTAACCCTGCACAGTATGGATGCAGCCGATCTCATTGATGGAGTTTTTCGAGTTGATCCAGTCTTTCTCCGTTCCGTTCCAGTCATAGTAATGGCCGTCGATCTCGATGTCATGCTTTCCTGGTTCCGGATTCTTCTTCGTCAGCCAATTCCACGCGTAACCCGCGACATTCCGGCACAGACCGATCTCACCGTCTTTCTTTATTATCGCATCCGTCATCTCTTTCACATCGTCGAAAAGCATGAAGTCGTAACTTTCGAACTGCCTGCGCTCGGCCGGCGGCTCGTCGCTCATAATACTCTTGATGTAGTCGAGATAATCCTGCCCGCCAAGACAACGGAGCTGTGATGTCAAAAACATATCCACACATCCGCGCTGATTTTTCAGCCGGCTGAAAGCCTCTTTATCTATATCTGACGGCTTCACACTCTGCATAGAATCATAGAAAAATATCTGCGCGTCACTGCATTTGATGACCCAGTCGAGTTCAGTACCTTCTTTACCAAACCCAAGTTTCGTATTGTTCTTGTCGAATGGCGGATATCTATTTAATGCCTTCCTCTTCCTGAGTCGATGTGCTTCATCAACTACAAGAAGATCGTAATGATCATCCGGTACCTGTAGCGGACTTATTACCATTGTCTGGTCAAGGCCCTTTACTGTACCAAAAACTTTCAGTATCGTATCTCGCAGCGACTGCATCGGCACGACGAATCCGACTTTTTTAAATTTCAGCGAGTTGAGAAGTCCGCCGACCTCTGTCGTAAACTCGGATTCCTCCTCCTCGTTGTGATACTGTCCGACCTCAGAAAGCAGCTTAAGAAGATACACCGCGAGAATGGTCTTGCCGGTCCCTGCGCCGCCCTCGACGAAAAAAGTCGAAGCCGCGTTCGGATCTTCTCTGTGCTTTTTCAATAATTTCAAAATGCTGATAAGCGCGTCCTTCTGATCACCGGTCAGCGCCTTGTACGGCGAGTATTTGAACAAGTCCGAATTCTCGATCTCCTCCAGCGAATGGATGACAAGTTTTTCGCCCATAAGCTTGCGCCAGACATCTTTGAATTTTTCCTCGTATTGTTCTTTATGATAATAATTGTGGTTGCTGACTCCGGCGTTGCCGTTCTGCAATGTGAACTTTTCATCGGATGACATGTGCTGGATCAGAAACGCTTCAAGGTCAAGAATGACCGATTTATTGAAATCATCATCGCTGATCACATGCACTTCTTTAAGATCGCCCCGCGCTGGATTATCGAGATGCTGATGCATTCGGTTCTTCGCGTCCAGCGTCTCTCCCACATAAGCTTCTTCTTCGTTATTCAGCACATAGACAACAGGCCAGTTCGTACCGAACAGCGACTTTCCGATCTTGTCTAATTCATCTCGGCGAAATTTAAATTCATCGATATTTATCCCATGCTTCTCATTATCCATACCGCGCCTCACAGTTTATCGTACTTCGTGCTCTTGCCCTTGCATTTTTCGATCGGATATTTCTCGATATTTTTCCGCAGCTTTTCGCGGACGATCTCTTCGAGGTCGAGGTCAAGCTTATCGGCCATCACGATGCAGTAATTCATGACATCCGCGAGTTCGTCTTTCACCGCGTCGATATCATAATCCGGGCTCCACTGAAAACACTCGAGGAGCTCGCCCGCTTCTATCGATATCGATTTCGCCAGGTTCTCCGGACTGTGAAACTGATCCCAGTCTCTGTCCTCATTGAATTTTATTATCTCCTTCGCAACATCTTTCATAGTGATTCTCCCGTCTCGTACTTGCCTGCAGCATTGCATAAATTATATCATATAGCCTTCCGCGATACACTTTTCATATTATAGTAATGAGGCCATATAAAGCGGCAAGTATTTTATCCCGTCTTTTTCCATCATATCACCGGAATGAAGAACGACCGGCATATACATTTGTTCACTATATTTCTTCATGCATTTCTTCAGTGACGTCAATGTGTAATTCTTCCCTGACTTGACTTCGATCGGAACGATATTATGACGACTTGTCACATCCGGTTTCCGTATCAAAAAATCTATTTCCATACGCGATTCTTTATCTTCTCTCGAAGAATTCGAGTAGAAATACAGTTTGTGACCTGAGGCCGTCAGCATCTGAGCGATGATGTTTTCAACGATCATTCCCTCATTGACTTCCAGTTTGTCAAACAGCAATTTTTTATACAGATCATTTGTGACTATTCCATTCTCATCAAAAGAATGGCTTATCAAGAGACCGGTATCCGCCATATAGCATTTCAATGTCATTCTGTCACGATTGAGTTTTAATCCAATGCTTGGCTCCGTCGTATTGAACGCCATATTTATTATCATCGAATCCTGAAGCCAGAATATTGCGTCCTCATATTCGCGCAGTCTCGCGCCTTTTTTCAGAGAAGAAAGTTTAAATTTTCTGTCATGCTTCTGCAGCTGCTCCGGTATTTCATCGAAGAAGCTTTCGACTTTCAGCTGATAACCTTCCGCGTGTTTGATAATGTCCGCGCGATACAGCGATAAAATATTTCTTTTTATTCTGTCCACTTGTTCGAAATTCTTCGAATCGAAATATTCTTCTACAGCCTGTGGCATTCCGCCAACAATAATATACTGGCGGAAAAGATTCATGGCCTCGCGATGCATTACTTGTCCCATCGGTTTCCCCGCATCATGATTCAAGCGGATCAGATCCATCATACTTTCATTTCCGGCTGCCCAGAGAAACTCCTCGAAATCCATAGGATACATTTCGATATGATGCTCTTCCGAAGGAATGACAATATCTTTAACATTTTTTTTGATCGACATCAAAGAACCCGTTTCGATATAATCATAGCGGCCATCCGCCACTAGATATTTGATTGCTGCTCTGGCTCTTGGGCAAAGCTGCACTTCATCGAAAATTATCAGTGTTTCCCTCTCATATAGTTTTGTTTTAAATAATGTCGACAGATATAAAAAGAATGTGTCCAGATCATTCAGATACTGGTCGAACAGTTCTTCGACCTGCCTGCCCGCGATGTTGAAGTCAATAAAAATATACGAGCGATATTCCCTCTTAGCAAATTGCAAGGTTGTATAACTCTTGCCTACTCGTCTCGCGCCATCAATAAGCAGCGCGCTCCTGCCCTTTTCTTTGTTCTTCCAATCAAGAAGTGTATCATAGATTTTCCTGCGCATTTTTCGCTCCAATCACGTTTTCAAGGTTTTTATACCATGATTGTACCACATATTCAAGTTTTTTAACATCAGTTTATTACACCTTTTCGCGATTTTTAGTGCTCTTCATTTAACACATATTCAAGGTTTTTGCGCAGTGGCAGTAATGGAAGCGACTATCTTCCAATGAATTTCGTCAGTGTCTCGTACAGCTCCTGCGGGTCGATCGGCTTCGCGAGGTGAGCGTTCATGCCGGCAGCGAGGCTCTTTTTTACATCCTCGTCGAAGGCGTTCGCGCTGAGCGCAATGATCGGCACGCCCTTCGCGTCAGGCCGGTCGAGCGCGCGCATAGCCGCGGCCGTCTCAAGACCGTCCATTACCGGCATCCTTACATCCATCAGTATCGCGTCATAATATCCCGCTTCTGACGCCGCGAATTTACCGACACCGATCTCGCCATTTTCCGCGCGGTCCATCTCGCAGTCCACCTTCGTGAGCAGCCTCTCCGTTATATCCGCGTTGACGTCATTGTCCTCGCAGAGCAAGACGCGACATCCCTTGAACGCGCCCGAAAAATCTCTGCTGTCCTTGTCCTCCGCCTGCGGGGCTCCAACTTTTCTCTCGAACGTTACTGTAAATTTCGTGCCTTTGCCAAGCCCGCTTTCTACGCCGATAGTTCCATCCATCATGGCCACCAGGCTCTTGACGATAGGCAGCCCAAGCCCCGTACCCGTGGCAGCGTCGGTCGGAGAACTCTGTTCAAACGGCATGAACATCCTCTCCATGAATTCCTCGGACATACCGCATCCCTGATCACTGACGGTACTTATCGTCATTACTTTACCATCCCCCACAGGTGTATCGGCGACCGTCCATTTTATCTCAGTCCCGAACGCGGAGAATTTCACAGCGTTCGAAAGAAGGTTCGCGTAGATCTGGCGAGTACGCAGAGGATCCATGATGATCCACTGTTCGTCCAGACTCGAGAAATCAGTTGTGAACTTGATCCCCTTCGCGGACGCCTGGCTCTCGAATACATCCGCGATCCTCTTCAGCATCTTCATCCTGTCCGTACTCTCTTCATGGATCTCAAGCTTCCCGCTTTCTATCTTCTCCATGTCGAGGACATCATTGACCAGGCCAAGCAGATATCTGCCCGAAACATCTATCTTCTCCAGATAATCTCTGACTGCCGGCGCCACGTCATGCTCGCCGAGAGCCAGCGAGCCGAATCCGAGTATCGCGTTGAGAGGCGTCCTGATGTCGTGACTCATACGCGAAAGGAATTCACTTTTTGCCTCGCTTGAAGCACGGGCCGCGATAGCTTCTTTTTCAGCAAGCTGCATCTTTTCCTGCTGCGTCACATCCACAAAAACAGCATAGTACACACGCCCGCCGTCCCTGTCATCGTGACTCCATCTCGCGGACATCGACACCCAGATGAGCGATCCATTTTTATGTCTCTGATGGAAACGCATCATGACCGTTTCTTTTTTCGGAACGTCGACAGCAAGTACCCTTCGGAACTCCGCGATATCTTCTTCGCTGATCCCTATATTCAAAAGATCTTTGTCCACAAGCGCGCGGTACTCTTCTTCAGTGTGCCCGCTGAGCTTCGGTATCCCCTGGCTGAAATACAGCGTTTCGACTTTCGCCTGAAGATCCTTCGGCTGACGCAGCATCATCACACCGCCCGGCATATTATCAAGGACATTATTGAGCATAGCATCCTTCTCCGACACCTGAGCCACAAGTTTTTTCCTGCCCCTGATATATATGATCCCGAATATCACTGCCGCAAGAAGCAGCAGAATGACAGCCGCTAGCGGTATGATCGCGCTTCTGTGCTTCTGGAAATATGTTTTCTGCTCATTGATATATTTGACCTTACCGCCGTACGCTGAAGAGACCGTCTTTTTTGAGACCCCATATCTGTCCATGATCTCTTTATCGAAAAGGCAGTAACTCCCCGCGGAAGTCACCTTGTACTGCGATATGTCTTCGCCGTGGCTGAGTTTTAGTACTATCTGCGCTGCCTTCGCCGCCATGTCGTGATAAGAAATGACGACTCCGCCCATCACACCTGACCCGACGCCTATCTCATCCGCTTTGTATAACGGAAGCTCCGCTTTAGATTCCAGATACTTCACAGCTTCCGTGTTCGAGTATGTGTTTCCCTCCGCATCAGTCGACATCATAAGATAAATAATTATCGTATTCAATCTGTATGTCGCGATCTTTTTACCTATCTCTTTTTTTGTCATTTTTGAGCAGTCGAAAGTTGAGAATTTGAGCCCAGGGAAATCTTTTCGGCAGTCCAGAAACTGCTTGGTCGATCCTTTGCCGGATATAGTGTCGTCAGTAATGCCAATGACCTTATCCGCGTCCGTGTCGATATCACGCGCGAGTTCTATGGTTTTTTCCAGCGGGAACGTTTCGACTATACCAGTAATGAGCGGGTCTTTCGCCGCCTTTTTCGCGAAGTCCTCATTGTTGATCCCTTCGAAAACTATCGGGATATCGGAGAATAGCTTATCGCGATAATCTACCGCAAACTGAAGCGCCGCGTCATCACCAACTATCACATAATCGAAAGCTTCCTTCTCCTTGTGCATTACTACAGATCTATACACAGCCGCCTTCACATCATCATATTCGAAATGTTTTGTGTCCATGAAAATATAATCCATACTCGCCTGACCATCCAACGTGTCGGTGATCCCGGAAAGCTGTTTCGGAACGCTCTCCCAGGCATAACTGTATGAACTCAGAAAAAGCACATGCGGATCCTTTGTGATTTTGCCGCTCGCCGCGGCACTGCACGGGGCCGCGCAGAAAAACGCTGTCCCGAATGCGACTATGAAAATAAATATTATAGAAGCAAGACGTTTGATACCCATAACTCTCACCCTCCGCTATTCCCTACTAGGACTATATTATCCCTTTATTTCGCGCAGTTGTCGAGTGGTTTTTGAAAATCAGATCATGAAATCGTGATAGGGCCGCTCCTGTCCATCAAAAAATATGCGGGCCTGCAGCTTACCTTATCATAAGGTTGTGGCCAATGACACCAAGGATAAAAAGCGCGAATGGAATAAGCGCGATCAGCGCGAATGTCCGCGGTTTCAGTTTCATTGAAAAATGTCTTATCGCCGGGATGATGATATAGATCAGCATCACGCCGGAGATGCCAAAGAACAGCACCGACCGCAGGCAGACGTACCCGTCGATGTTTCCGAAATTGAGAGGTTCGGTGTTGTAATCCCAGAGCTTCTGCCCGCCCATGCAGTGATAGAGGAAATACCCCGTGAAGTATTCGACCGCTCCGCACAGCACGCACGAAACTATGAATACCCAAAGCGGATGTCTGCGCAGCTTGTCTATGATCAGTGCCATTATGACCGAGCCGGCCCCATACACAGGGAGCCATGGTCCCAGGAATTCTCCGCGCAGCTCGAATTGACATCCGTTCGCGAAGAAGTAAAAAATCTCCTCGTATATCCAGCCGAAGATCGAGCCGAACATGAAGATCGTCAGATAGCCCTCCAGCGTTCTCACCGGGCTGCCGCTGTATTCCTCATTGAACCAGTTCTTAAGTGTTGCTATCATGTTCCCCTCTTCGATCCTGTTGATTCCATTTGAATGATTTTATGTAGCGATTATATCACTTTTCCGGGATCTCTGCCGCCTGCAGTTCCACAACCATATCAAATAAAATACCTCGGCCGCGCAAAAAAGAAGCTTCCCGAAAACGAGAAGCCCCCTTTTTTAGTGGTCAAACTAAAGCTGTTGACCGCTAATAGATTACAGTTCCAAACTGTTTTCTTTAAGAAGGAAATCGTAGATACTCATACGAGTTATTCCGTCCTCATCTCTTTGGATATTGATTATGTCTTTTACAACTATGATTTTTTTAAATGAATCCGATACGTTTATAAGAGATTCCTTTTCTTGTTTTATCTTTTTCGCGTCCGGAAGGCTAAGAGCGGATTGTATGTAGTATTTTTCACTTCCGCGATTTGCAATGAAATCTATTTCCATACTTTTTTGTATCTGCTTCCCGTCATCTTGTCTCCTTCGTTTATTTACGATACCGACATCTACCTGAAACCCCCGGATCCGCAATTCGTTATAGATAATATTTTCCATCAGATGAGGCTCCTCGATCTGTCGGAATCCCAGTCTTGCATTGCGAAGTCCTATGTCTTCAAAATAGTATTTCAGTGGTGTGCCTATGTATTTTCTTCCCTTTACGTCATACCTGTTCGCCTCGCTGATAATAAAAGCATCCTGCAGATACTCTATATATCTACGGATCGTATTGAGGCTGATATCGGAATGTACGACGCTTTGAAAAGTGGCTTGTATTTTTGATGGGTTTGTAAGAGAGCCTGTCGATGACGCGAGCACATTTATCAAGTCGTTGAGTTCCTGAAGCTTCTCTACATGATTTTTTTCAACAATATCCTTTATATATGTCTCATCAAAGAGTCTTTGCAAATAATTTGCCTTCTGCTCGGCGGTCTTCATTATACCCACAAGTGGCAGTCCTCCATAAGTGACGTAATCTGCCCAGCCTGTATATATATCGCCGCCGCCTATTGTCATGAACTCTCTGAAACTCAAAGGGTAAAGATGGACTTCATCGCCCCTCCCGCGAAATTCCGTTATTACATCCTTTGAAAGATATTTTGAATTGCTTCCGGTAACATATATGTCCGCATTATCTATATGAAGCATCGAATTCAGAACTTCTTCGAAGTCATCCAGCATCTGTACTTCATCAAGCAAAATATAATATTCATCTTTATCAATGATCAGTGATTCGATATACTCTAAGATGGTATCAGGGTCTCTATATTGTCTATTTTGTCTCTTATCGAGTTCAATCGATATAATATGTGAAGGATCGACTCCTTCGCTCAATAAATAATCCTTGAAAATCTTGAATACCAGATATGATTTCCCGCTTCTTCGAATACCGGTCACGACTTTTATTAAGCCATTATGCATTCTGTCTATCAGTTTTTTTAAATATATATCTCTGCTGATCTCCATATGCCCCTCGTTTCACGTTAACAATTACGTACACATGTGCATTATTTTATCAAAAGTATATTCGATTTACGCCGAAAAGTAAAGATTACATTGACAAATCTATGCACATGTGCGTAAATTTGTCAGTCAAATACTCGATTTATGCCGAAATTCGGATATTTTATTGACATTTTTGTGCGCATCCAGGTGCCCTTTTATTTGATTACAAATTTGATTGTAATTATGTCTTCTTTTATCCCACTTTGAAAATATCATCCACCGGGATCTCGATATCCCCGACAGTGATGATCCGGCAGACCTCATCGGTCTTAAGGGAAAATGCCTCAAAAAAGGGCTTCTGAAAATCAGAAAGCCCTTTCTTTTATTTGGTCAAACTAAAGTTGTTAACTGTTATATGAAATTACTTACGAATATGGCCGCTATCGCCAGCGGGCAGATGTATTTTACCGATACTTTGATCCACATTCTGAGGCCTTTTTTGCGAATATTGATAGCATCGAGGAAATTATCAGCTCCCCAAACCCATCCTACAAATATCGAAATGAGCAGTCCGCTTATCACGAGCAGATAGTTGCTGGTGATAATATCCACATTGTCAAGGAATCCCGGAATGAGTATCGAGCAACTGCCGACTACCACAGAGACGCCCATGACGATCATTACTGCCTTCTTCCTCGAAATCTTAAACCCATCCTTTACGACTGCAACTATAGCTTCACCTATTCCTATAGACGATGACAATGCGGCGAAATAGAATCCCACATAAAACAGAGTCCCTACGATCCTCCCTCCCGAGATGTAATTGAACACGTTCGGAAGAGTGATCATCGTGAGCCCGACACCAGCACTCGGTTCAAGTCCGAAAGCGAATACCATCGGAAAAATCATCATCCCTGAGGCAATACCTGCTCCGACGATCGACCCTCCGACAATCGAAGCTTGCTTTAATATATTCTCATTTTTCTTTTTGATATAGCTTCCGAAAATCATCGACGCGAGCATGCCTATACCGATCGCGAAAAATGCCTGCCCTATGGCTGTAGAAACAGTATTCATCGAGAAAGCCGACAGATCTGGCTTGAACATATATGTAAGTCCTTTTGAAGAGCCAGGTACCCGCAATCCGATTATGATACAAACCACCATGATGACCCCTAGCGCCGGCAGAAGGAATTTATTCACTTTTTCTATACCGCCGGATACTCCCTTCGATATGACTATCGCGGTTATCGCCCAGTTTATTATCGCGAACAGGAACATCGTCTTATAATCCGTTGTGAGCGAACCGAATGATTCTGCTATTGCGGACGGACTCAGCCCATGAAAGAATCCTGTTGATGTTCTGTATATGTATGTAAGTACCCACACGTATATCGGCACTGTATATCCAAACACCAGAATGGCAACGATTGAATGAAGATATCCCGCATAGTACCACTTAGAATTTGGTTTGAGAGTCTGATACGCTCCGATAGCCGTTTTCTGCGTGACATATCCTATCGAGATCTCACCCGTGAGAAGCGGTATCCCTATGATGATTATTACGGCGATATATGTGAATATGAATACCGCTCCGCCGTTCGTTCCGCAAACGTATGGAAATCTCCACATGCTTCCTACGCCAACGGCAAACCCTATTATCGACATCATAAAGCCAAACATACTACCAAATCCATCTTGATTTTTCTTTTCTCCCATTTTTCTGCCTCCTCTCTTATTCGTTGGAATAATATATCATAGTATATTTCGTACTATTTGTACAAAATATCTTCGCAATATCTATATACAAATTCTGTTGGTGTTATCCCCGCTTCCTTCGCTCCATTAAGTGCCTTCTTCGCGTTCTGCGGCATGATTTTTTCGACCTTGCTCTTTAGAGATTCCGCGTCTCCGTCATATAGATATTCTTCAGCCCCGCAGATAACGCCTGCTGTGTTATGCCACCACTCAACGGTATAAGTGATCCCTCTGCTAGCAATAAGCTCCGCAAGGCGGATCTCTTCTTCCTGTGACGATGCCTTGAGGCCGTTGTTCGATGAGCCATATATGTATTTGCACTGCAGTTTCGCAATACTATCATCATCAAAGATTCCTCCGATAGCACATGGGCTCAAGATATCTACATCTTCAAAAAGTACTTCCGATACCTGGCAGCTGTCGATATCGTATCCCGGATGTTCTTTGATGAATTTTTGTACTTGTTCATCGCTTATATCAGCAACTGTAAGTTTCGACACTCCGCCTTCAAGGAGATATTCTCCCATATACCAGCCTACTGCTCCGAGACCCATGAGTGCTGCCGTTTTGCCTTGTACGCTTTTTACTCCTTCATTAAAGTTGATTGCTTCAAGCAGTGAAAGGTACACGCCATAAGCTGTAGGTGTTCCAGTCGGTCCTGTCTTAGCTGTAACTCCGCCTGTGAACTGCTTTGAATATCCCTGTTCCATCATGACATCTGACATCTCTACCGGGAAATTCATATCAGGTCCTGTCATATCTCTGCAACTATCGAGCGCGAATGCGATGAATCCCATGATATCCATGTTGTCCATGTCGAGAGGATCCATCGTGACTGTCGCTTTACACCCTCCGAACGGAAGATGCCCCGCAATATTTTTAAAACTCATACCTCTTCCAAGATTCAGTCCATCGATGATGACGTCCATCTCTTCTTCTTCGAACTTATGACGACGGATACCGCCCGCCATTATAGAGTGACTCTTGTTCAGCAGTCCGACTTTGCGGCTATGCTCATTCATCATGAAGCGAATATCATATTTATCGTTGTAATAAATGTCGATGCCAAAATGTCTTCCTTGGCGAAGGAGATCGATAACACTTTCAAGATATTCCTTCTGCCCATACTTTTCGAATATCGTCCAGACGTCCTTCGTGTTGAGATATCTCGCATCGTCTGTAAAAATCCCATCTATCCAGAAATCGTGATTGTATCCGGTAAAATCGAAATCGGCTTCCCATTCTTTTGCCGCCCAAAGACGGACCTCATCTGTTTTAAAGTTATAACGGATTCTCATCGATGTGAGTCCCTCTTTCTTAAGCGGAATAAATAAACTTTTTGCTCCTAATCTTCCCATGATTGTTCTCCTTCCTTGACAAAGTCAAATTTAAGGTTTAGATTTAAGTGTGATTATCGTGCGCCGTGCGCCGTGCACGATTCCTTGCTTAATTTATATCATCACCGACTTCATTTGTCAATACTTGTTTTCACTTGTGTGTGGTTATCATGTGATAATGTCACCCTAATGTTTATCAAGCGAAAATGTCACCCCCTAGTATAAAATATCATTATGAAAAAACAGGAAGTGATCAGTTTGACACAAAAGCAACTTGTAAGGTTGGACATCATCAATAAAGCAATCAGCGGTTTCATTACGGTCGATGAAGCTGCACAGGCATTGGGACTTTCTCACCGCCAGATACAGCGTCTTAAAAAGGATGTGAAAGAATATGGCGCGGCGGCTCTTGTTCACAAGAATTCTTTGAAACGTCCACACAATGCTCTGAGTAATGCGCAGACAGACCGGATACTTGATATACGGAAACATGATATATTCAGCAAATGTAATTTCACACATTTTCGTGAGATACTCTATGATGATTATGACATCGATATTTCATACGGAGCTCTCTACAGAATCATGTCTGATGCCGGGATATCATCGCCTAAGACCAAACGAAGATATACTCCTCATCGCAGGAGGAAACGCCGTCCGCAAGCAGGACTTCTTCTCCAGGTCGATGGCACCCCATATGCATGGTTCCACGGAGACAGAAAAAGATACTGCTTACATGGCGGGATAGATGATGCGACCGGACAAGTCACTTCGCTTTACATGGAAAAGAACGAATGTCTTTATGGATACTTCAATATGTTCCGCAGGACTATAGACAACTATGGCATACCTGCCAGCATATATGCTGACAGACATACTATATTCAGATCCCCTAACAAGGACAAATCAGAGATCGACCCATCTATCAAGGTCAATGACACACAACTGGGAATGGCCATGAAGGATCTCGGTGTAGAGATCATAGCTGCAAGAAGCCCCCAGGCCAAAGGCCGTATAGAAAGATTATGGGGCACACTGCAGAGCAGGCTCCCTGTCGAATTTGCGATGCGTGGTATAACTGAGATCTCTGAAGCAAATGAGTTTCTTAAGACGTATATATACCTTCAACAGTGAATTCGCAGTTGAACCGGAAAACAGTGATTCGGTCTTCAGGAAGCCTGATGATTCCATAAACCTTGACTATGTTTTCAGCATAAGAGAAAAACGCGTTATCGACGCCGGTGGAGTATTCTCATACAGAAACAAAACATTCAAGGTCGAAGATGGCGCATATGCCGGCAAACTACCTGCTAAAACAAAGATAACTGTTTTGCTCAATCCTGACATAGGGGAAATCGGTATCAAGGCTATGTACAAAGGCATGCTGTTTGATGTATCACGGTATCTCCCGGAGAAGAGAAAGAAAAAAGCAGTTCCAAAAAAAGATCATCCTAGAATGAGTGACAGCGCCTGGATGCAATTCAAGCCTATATACAGCGCCTTCGACAAGACCATATCTGATCGAGAAGTAATGGAGATGCTGGAAGATGCATTCCTTAAATAGATGACCTGCCACTCCATAAATGGAGTGGCAGGGGTGACATTTTCGCTGGTTATTGACATACTTGTTTTCACTTGTGTAATGTGATAAGACATATGTTACAGAAATAAACAAAAAATGAGAGGAACTC
>CALDNM010000246.1 GCA_937915045.1 uncultured Clostridia bacterium | reverse complement strand
GCACTTTGTAATTTGAAGCTCCGATATCATATTCCATATCATCATTTTTGCTGTATGTAAGCCCCGTTACCTTCTTTTTCAAATTCGAAAGGGAGAAGAAATCCTTGAACTCCGTCGACTCATAGAGCCTCGCCATATACGGTTTCATGCTCTTATACGTGTCCTCCGAAACCTTGTAGGAACGTGTCATAGTCTTTCCGTTCTTCAGGCTGTACGACATCTCGAACTGAATGTCTGAATCCGACGTCATATTCTCCGACTTCGCCGAAACGATGATCTTTTGCAGCGCGTATACGTCTTCGATATTTTTGGTGCTTGTGAAGACCATCATCTGATCTGTCGCATTCTCCGAGGAATATCCTTTGAAATACGACGCGTCGAACCTTGAGTCGCTGTCACTGTCCATCATGACTGGATATACCGTGGCCGCCGCGGTCGCGACATTGCTGCGCTCAGGTATCCTCGACGAGTATCCTGTAACATCCAGCTGCATGCAGCCGATGAATACCACGCATATCACTGCCGTTATCAGAGCCGTCATCATATTCTTCCTGTTGAAGATCTTCACAGTCCTGAACAGCATCAGGCTCATGATCACGAATGATACGATGAACCCTATCACAAGACCTATAACAAGCTCGAATGAAAGCCCCTGCGTCTCTCCGCTGCTCGTAAAGAAGAACAGGAATCCTACGATCGTCATGCCTCCGAATGTCACCGTCATGATCAGGAATGTCCTCATCCGGCGGAATAGTATCGACTCACCCGTACGCTCGACCGGTCTGCGCTTATACAGAAGATAAGCGAACACCGTGAACAGAACGAACACAACTATATACGCTGCTGTGGTGCCGATCTCGAAGTTCCCGAAAAATGCCGTTACAGGCGTCGATCTCATCACCCATTTGTCTATGATATCATCATACGAGTATCCGTACAGGAACTGCCCGAAGTAAAGCTTCAGTGTGATGATCACGAGCATCGCGAACGCGTTGAACAAAAATGCGCAGAACACATGCATCGGTGTATTGCCGCAGACCATGCCCGCGAATACTGTTATCGAGTAGATCACGAGACAGATGAGCATACTGACGCATATCCATCTGCATGCCGGCAATGCCGTGCTGAGGCCGCCGATCATCACCATGAACACCGCGTTCAGGA
>CALDNM010000245.1 GCA_937915045.1 uncultured Clostridia bacterium | reverse complement strand
GCAGATACGGCGGGGACGAATTTGTCATCGTGGGGAATGAAAGAGGATCTGAGTATGAACAGCGTCTTTGCAGGCGGATACACAGTGGCTTCGAAAAAGTGAACGAGACGGGAAAGAACCCGTATACACTCAATGTGAGTATAGGCTCCGCGTATGGGGAATGCTCAGAACCTGACGATGTGGAGCACTTGCTTCGAGTCGCTGATGAATCCATGTATGAAGAGAAAAAGCGCTCAAAATATCTCAGGCAGAAAAGAGAACAAAGGAGAAATACATGAAAGTTGGGATCATAAGATGTATGCAGACTGAAGATTACTGCCCGGGCATAACGGATTTCAAAGCAATCAAAAACAGGACAGGCGTTTTCGAAGGTGTCGATGAAGAGATCGAAATCGTTGGATTTACCAGCTGCGGCGGATGCCCGGCAAAGAAGGCACTTCTCCGCGCAAGACTTCTTGTGGAAAAGGGCGCTGACACGATCGTGTTCGCAAGCTGCATTACAAAGGGTACGCCGATAGGCTATCCGTGTCCGTTCGCTAAGAAGATGAAAGCCATAATAGAGAAGGATCTTGGAGATAAAGTCACGCTCCTGGATCACACACATTAAGGAAATCAAAGATGAGAATAAAAAAAATCAATAGTGATTTTACAGTATGCAAGGTCACTGACTATTCTAATATAAATTTAGACGCGGAATTCTGCTTCATCGGGAAAACTGATGAAGAGAGATCTCTCGTTTGTCTGACAGAGGATACACCGCCAAATGTAACAGATCATGATGATGGCTGGAAAGCATTCCGCATTGAAGGCGTGCTGGACTTTTCTCTTGTAGGGATACTGTCGAAGATATCGGCAATTCTCGCGAAAGAAGAGATCGGGATATTCGCGGTGTCGACTTACAACACCGATTACATACTGGTGAAGAAAGAGGATGAGCAGGCATCGTATGACGCTCTGTCAAAAGCAGGATACGCGATCGCGGACTGAAGACCCGTAGACTTTATAATTAAACGGCTTATACTTAAGCCGTTTTTTTTGTAAATAAAATAAGAAAAATATAACATAATATTCAGAAAGCGGTATTATATCTATATCGACATGTCAGAAAAAGGCTAAAAAGAATATAAATGATTTTAAAAATGGGCTTTATGTGTTTAGGAGGCAAGAAAATGTTGAGGCGAATGAGCAGGTCAGTTATGGCCGTAGTACTTTCATTATGTGTGATGTTCACGATGATGCCGCTTGCAGGCGGCAGCGACGCGCACGCTGACGCAACGGGGACTTATGATATAAGTTCACTATAGGTGATGCAGGCGTCACATCTGGAAATTCTCAAGTAACGGATCAGTATACGGGCAATACTATTACTATTACGCAATCAGTAACAGGCTCGACTAAGAACAGGATAAGAGTCAATAGAAAGACCGATGTGACGATCATATTGAGCAGAGTCGATATTAATTTGGAGAGCAAAGTTCCATCCGGAAACCCAATACAGATGAATAATGTTATGGATCATGAGGGCTGCGCGTTATATGTTGCTCAGACTGATGACACAGGTGTGGATAGCAGTGTTAGTACTTTATCAGGACGTACTGTCACGGTAAAGCTTGCAGGGACAAATATTCTGAAGAGCGGGCCATGGGATGCCGGGATCGAGAAGAACGGAACGGAAACCAAGTCTGGATCGCTGGTTATAGAAGATGATGATGGCACTGAGGGGACAGGAAGTCTGACGGCTACAAGCGGATATACAAACGGAAATTATTCTAACAGCGCAGGGGCCGGGATCGGCGGCGGATTCTATGTACTGAATGGAGGTTCTGAATATTCATATTACGAAGGAAGCAATATCACTATCAACAGTGGTGAGATACATGCGCAAAGCTATAGTACAGGAGCCGGCATCGGCGGCGGTCAAGGTGCGGAAGGCAATAATATTACTATCAAGGGAGGTACTGTGGCCGCGTCTTCATACTATGACGCGGGTCAAGTTCAAATGGGCAGCGGAGCTGGTATCGGCGGCGGCAGTGGTCATGATGGCAAGGATATAACAATAAGTGGTGGAACAGTGACATCAACATCTATGGCCGGTGCAGGGATCGGTTACGGATCTGGAGGAACGGGATCGAGTTTCAAAACGACGGCGACTGGCAACGCTTTCGTGATTGCTTCGGGTAGTACTGGTATTTCTGATACGAGCGGAAAGGCTTCAACTACTGACCCATGGTCGGGCATTATAATTGAAAACAAAGCCGGAGAGGTATATACAGGGCAAAAGGATGGCGGTACATATTCACTTACGACAAGTGAAACGCTTCCAGACGGATATACGCTTAAAGTGCCGTCGGGAAAGACTTTTAACGTCGCATCAGGGCCGGCCCTTACGAATAATGGCCTTATCATCAATAATGGGACGATGACAGGAACTAAAGTAAGCGGACTCGTTCTGACGAAACCTGCTTTCACAAGTTCAACAGCGGATCTGAGCGGCAGCACGGCCTCATATCCCTTGGATTCTTTGACATATACACAGCCGGGAGGGTCTTCATATAAAGTATATGATGCTCAAGGCGGTTCTCTCAGTGATCCAACGATAAGCGGCATTGCTGTTTCACCTATGGTGCTGACTTTCACTACGCTTCCTCAGAATGGTGATTCGTTCTATATCTCAGCAGCGTATTCAGGTAACGGCTATAATGCAGAGACGGACAGGACAAAAGTACAGGTAAGTGTAACTCCTCCTGCTCCTGCGCCGACGCCTTCTCCGACTACTCACGATATAAAAATCGAGCAGCCTTCAGGAGGCAGTATCAGCATTTCGGATCAAAATGCTACGGCTGGGGAGAAAGAAACAGTCACAGCGGATCCTGATCCGGGATATCATCTCGACTACATTCTTGTGAACGGAGAAAAGGAAACCAATACTACGTTCACTATGCCTGATAGCAATGTGACAGTAAGCGCTGTGTTTGCTGTCAACACATATAAGATCACGGCGAAGGCTTCTCCAAAGAAACATGGAAAAGTAAGCGGAGCAAAAACTGTATCTTACGGATCGTCAGTGAAACTCAAGGCGAAAGCGAAGTCGGGCTACATGTTCAAAAAATGGACGGAGAAAGGCAAGACCGTCGGAAAGAAAAAGACACTGACAGTCAGGAACATTACTGCGGCACATAATTACAAAGCGGTATTCAAAAAAGTACCTGTAAAGTTCACACTTTCGAAGTACAAGAGCAATATGATAAGAGTCCACTGGGCGAAAGTCAAGGGGGCGAAAGGATATCAGATCTCGAACAACGCGACCGGGAAAATGACAACGAAATGGACGGGCAGCAACAGCCTGAACACATACACGAGCATAATGAAGAAAAAAGGTGTGACGTACAAGTATAAAATGAGATATTACAAGGTGAAGAAAGGCAAGAAAGTCTGGAGCAGCTGGACACCGATCAAGACTATAAAAAGATAAAAAAACGGAGAATATTCATTCTCCAACACCATTACATTACCATATTTTCGTTGAAATTTCAAGGCTTGAACTTATCACGCGAGGGGTGTATTAAGTATAAGAGCTATTGAAACGAAGGAGGATATATGGATAATATGACAGCGCTGGTAAGCTGCTTCGCGCGAGCTTACCACTACAAAAACAATTCAACATGGGTATTCAGAGACAGCATGGCCGGCAGCCTTCTTTCGAAGGAAGAGTACTATGCTGTCTCTTTGAATATGTCGAAGGGGATAGAGTATTTCGCCCCGGGATTCGAAGGTACGGATAATGAGGCGCTGCGGTTCATCGTCGATTCGCAGCTGGCGCCATCGGTACTCGCGAGAAGCGCGTTCTGTGAGAGGGCACTTAGAAACGAGATCGAACTCGGGTGCGGGCAGTATGTGATATTCGCGTCAGGATACGATACCTTTGCTCTTAGAAGCGAGATAGAGGATATGCATGTCTATGAACTCGACCTTCCTGACATGGTAAGTGACAAGAAGAGGCGTGTGCATGAGAGCGAACTTGAAGAGAAATGCGAAGTATCGTATGTCCCGTGCGATCTGTCGGAAAGCAAGTGGGCGGACGATCTTCTGAAGGCAGGATTTGATCCGGCTGCAAAATCGTTCGGGAGCCTGCTGGGTATAAGTTATTATCTCAAGAAAGAGGACTTTACGAGGCTTCTTGAGAGGATCGCGCCGCTTTGGAGCGAGGGATCGGCTTTGT
This sequence comes from uncultured Clostridia bacterium, assembly GCA_937915045.1. GTDB lineage: Bacteria > Bacillota > Clostridia > Peptostreptococcales > Anaerovoracaceae > JALCRY01. The sequence continues at coordinate 384 of CALDNM010000245.1, read as the reverse complement.
GCTTTGATTATCCCGTCATCGAAGAAGGAACGGATAGCGCGAAAAACAGAGAGCTCGCGGCCGCGGCCGGAGAAGAGATGAAGGCAAAGTATTCCTGCGAAGAGATGGAAGCGATACTATCAGAAAGTGGATTTTTGATATATGAGCGTCTTGATAAGGAAGCGGCGGGCAATCAGCTTTTCAGAAAATATAACGAAGCTTGTCCGGAAGATAAAATGAACGCGCCAATGGGTGTGGAGTACTGTCTGGCTGTCAAGAAGTGATAAACTCCTTGACAATTTGAGTTTTTCGCTATATGTGTTAAAATATCAAAAGGTTTATTGACGAAGAATTTCATTTCGGAGATACCGATAAAATATCAGAACACACAGAACGACCCGGCAC
>CALDNM010000244.1 GCA_937915045.1 uncultured Clostridia bacterium | reverse complement strand
CGGCGGGAAGCGGTTTGATGATGTGAGCAAGGAAGCTCATACGACGGTGGCGCTGGGGATCGTTTTCGGGATAGCGGTATCTATCATCGGAATAATCGGGGCTCATACATTCCTGCAGTGGATGTCTACACCTCCTGATGTCATCGGGCAGGCGACGACATATCTGAGGATATATTTTATAGGGACTCCGTGGTTCCTGCTCTATACTTTCGGGCGCGCGGTGCTCATCACGACAGGTGATACAAAGAGACCGATGTATTATCTTACCGGCGCGGGCTTCCTGAATGTCGCGCTCAATCTTTTCTTTGTTATCCAGTGTGATCTTGGAGTAGCTGGCGTGGCGATCGGCACTGTGGCTTCTCAGTTCGTGTCCGCGATACTTGTGACGAACAGGCTAAGGCATATAGACGGGCCATGCAGGATCAGTCTCAGAAAGCTGCGGATATATAAGAAGAAACTCAAAACGATATTCAGGCTTGGGCTTCCGACAGGGATACAGTCTGTTGTCTTTTCTATTTCCAATGTAATGATCCAGTCATCTGTGAATTCGCTCGGTACATTTTATGTTGCCGGCAACGCGGCCGCCGCGAATATCGAGGGGTTTGTCTGGATATCGATGGACGCTTTCAACCAGGGAGCTATGACTTTCACCGGGCAGAATTACGGGAGCGGCAAACCGGAACGATTCAATAAAATATTTGGAATGAGCACGCTTTACTGCATCGCTATAGGCGGTACGATGGGAGCTCTTTTCATGATATTCGGGCCTCAGGTGCTTGGGATATATCTTCCGACTTCAGCGATAGCTGTGCGTTACGGACTGAGAAGGCTGATGATATTCATGTCGACTTACTGGATCTGCGGGGTCATGAATATCGCGACAGGATGTATAAGGGGAATGAACCGGCCGCTCGTCCCTATGGTCGCGACGATGATAGGAGTGTGCCTGCTCAGGATACTTTGGATAGTTTTCGGATTCCACACTATTTTCGCTGGGTACGGAGCGATGATGGCGTACACGACTTTGATCCTGACTTATCCCGCGTCATGGGTCATCACCGGAGGTTTTCTTATCTGGTATTATTTCTTCGTAAAAAAGCGCATCGTTTCAAAGATGCGCTGTGCTTGATATTTTCAGATATTATGAGAGATCTCTATTTGACGACAGGTGCTCCAATGGCTCTCGCGGCTTTCACGATCTTTTTTGCGGTCGTTGCTATCCCGAGAACAGAGCTGTCGATATACAGATCATAATCTTCCGGAGAGCCCCACATGCGGCCTGAGTATTCGCGGCACTGAGAGCGACGGAGATTATCTATCCTGAACATTTCCTTTTCCGCGATAGGGGTGCTGACTTGTGTATATTTTTTCACTCGTTTTTTTCTGAACCATTTAGGCGCGCGGATGAATACCCTGAGAGTATTCGGCCTCTTTTCAAGTTCCGAGTCAGCCAGGGCACTAACAAAGACACATGATTTTTCGGCAGCTTTTTCTCTGATGAATTTCCTGCGCGCGTCAAGCAGGGCACCCGGGCCAAAATCTGTGACGGACTTGTCCATTTTTATATTGTCATAGAACTCTACGCCGAGAGCCTGTGCTGATTTTTCTCCTATTTTGTGACCGCCGCTTCCGTATTCACGGCTTATCGTTATTACAAGAGGGTTTTCTGTTGTGTTTTCCATTGTGCTTTTCCTCCAAAGTCACGTGCATGGAAATATTATACCATGTTTGCAATGCCCAATCTATAATGTTGCACAATAGTCATATACATTTTGACAGCACACGCAACAAATAATTTGACTTAGACCGCACTCTAAGCTTTATAATGTATTCATATCAGTTATAACAATAAAAGGAGCTTCCTGTATAATTTAAATGTAGATTGAAAAGTAAATACCTCGGAGT
>CALDNM010000243.1 GCA_937915045.1 uncultured Clostridia bacterium | reverse complement strand
AAGATTTTTTTCCGTACCCGGGAATCCATGAAGGATGAGCATCACAGGATGCTTTTCTCCATCGGCAATACCATATAGCAGTGTGTGTATATCTCCGCGCTTCCCCTGAAGAAGCACTGCCGGGTCAGAAGTCTGTCCCAGCGGATCCTCCGCCGGGCGGTCTTTAAACAAATAAGTCGTATCCATTTTCTACCTCCGTATTCGATCAAAAAAATTTTATTTGAAACTGATCGTCTGCACTCCTGCTCCAATGACCAGTTTTTTGAGCTCTTCTATTCTTTCCTTTGGTGGTGTTTTGAACTCTTCCGATGGCGTATCCATACCAAGAGCTTCATATTTCGCTTCTCCCAGTCTGTGATAAGGAAGAAGCTCCATCGACGCGTTCGGAAGATGCCTTTTCACGAACTCAGCCGTCCGTCTTATATTGAAATCATCCGCGTTGACGCCTTCTATCACAGGTATCCTGACTACTATCCTCTTCTTTGTGAAACGACGCATCTTCTTTATATTTGTCAGGATCAGATCGTTGTCCCTTCCGGTGAACTGCCTGTGCCTTTTCGGACCAAGCACTTTGATATCGACAAAAATGAGATCCATCTTTTCCAGGATATCCTCTACTTCATCAAAGTCGAAGTATCCTTCCGTCTCCACCGCGAGCCCTATCCCCAGATCATAAAGTCTGCTCGAGAGTTCCCGAACGAAGTACGCCTGCTGCATCGGGTCCCCTCCTGAAAAAGTAACGCCTCCCCCTGACTGCCGGAACACCGACATGTTCGGTTCGAGCTCCTGCATTACTGCATCAGCGGTCATCTCCGTCACCATGCGCTTCCTCGAGCCCGTCGGGCACACGTCCGCGCACTTTCCGCACGCTGTACATTTCTCCCGCTCCAGATCCAGATCTATCCCGATACCCATTGGGCATACCTCCGCGCATTTTCCGCACGCGACGCACGTCTTCTTGTACCAGGCGATCTTGTTGTCCGGCGTGAACCCCTCCGGATTCGCGCACCACTGACACCGCAGCGGACATCCCGCGAGGAATATCGTGCTCCTTATGCCATCCCCATCGTTTACGGAAAAATGCTGTATTTCCATTACTCTGCCTTTTATATCCATTGCCTTTCCTGCCTCATTTCTGTTTTTCCCTAAACGTTATAACGTCATTATACACCAAACGGGCCTTGTTCGGCCCGCCCGGTGTTCTAATATGTAAAAAGTTCCATGATAAGGTTTTCTTAATAATTCTTGTGCGCGTTCCTCGCGATGATCGCGTCCTGCATCGTCCGCGAAAGGTTCACGAACTGCGTGCTGTAACCGGCGACTCTCACCAGGAGGTCCTTATAATTGTCCGGTTTTTTCTGCGCCGCGTGAAGTACCTCGTTCGATACTGTGTTGAACTGCACGTGGAATGCTCCGAGCTGGAAGTATGACCTGATCAGATTGCCGAGGTTCGCCTGGCCGCGCTTCGTGCTCACGAGATCCTGGTCGAGTCTCATATTGAGCAGTGTGCCGCCCGAATAAACATCGTGATTGACTTTTGCCGCCGACCTCATCGCCGCGATAGGTGTCGATTCGTCGCTTCCTGTGAACGGCGATACACCTTCCGAAAGAGGAGTAGTCGCTTTCCTGCCGTCCGGAGTCGCGCCGCAGACCCTGCCTGCCGGGATATAGTTCGAGATCCCCATGAATGCCGGGTTGAAATGCGATCCGTTCACATCCGTATATTTATGTACTTCTTCGTAGTAATAATTCGATATCATTATCGCGATGTTGTCTACATACGCGTCGTCATTGCCGTATTTAGGAACAGCGCGCGCGAGTGCTCTGAGATCCTCATAGCCTTCCCAGTCAGCGGCGAGCGCGTCATGCATCGTCTTCATGTCGCATACTTTATCTTCAAATACGAGTTTCTTGATCGCCGCCAGCGAGTTCGCGCTGACCGCGAGTCCGATCCCTGTGATGACTGGTCCGACATTGTATTTTGCTCCGCCCTTTGACAGATCCACTCCGTCTTCGAGGCACTGCTCCATAGTCGCCGACAGATACGGACGAGGGACCATTTCCTCGTGCAGTCTCTGAGCCGTTATCGTAGCTATTATCGAATGCTTCACAAGGTTCCCGAGCTGATCCAGGAAAGCCTTCTCAACATCTTCATATGTTTTCATCTCTGCCGCCGGCTGCTGATCGAGGCCGAGTTTCTTGTCCGTCAGGAACTGCTTTCCCTCGTTGAGAGCGAACTCTATCGCGCTGCCGAAATTGAGATTGACCGCTGCTGTCCATTCGCCCGTCTTTCTGAAATGAGGTACTACGCATCCGCAGTTGTTCCAGTCTCTCGCGTCTTCCGGCTCATAACCCGCGTTGATGAGCATCTGATATCCTGCCTGATCGTTGTGGACCGCCGGGAAACCCGTGCCCTTGCTGATGAGCTCTGTCACCGCGCTCATGAACTTTTCCGGGCAGTCCGGATGTATCTTGACCGAAAGTCCCGGCTGATGTGTCTTGACTTCCTCAGTCGCCTTGAGCGCCATATACGTGATGTCATTTGTCGCGTCAAGGCCTTCTCTCGTTCTCCCGCCGACTGTGAGGTTCTGGAACTGGTTGTAGCCCGCGAAGTAATCCGCTGTATTCGCCGATATTGTCCAGACCCATTCGCTGTATTTGAGCCACAGGCACTCGATGAGTTCCTGCGCTTTGTCTTCCGTGATCATGCCCGCGTCTTTATCCTTCTTGTAGTAAGGATACATATACTGGTCGAATCTCCCCGGGTTGAGTGAAAGAGGATTCTCGTTCAGGACACCGCCGACCTGCGTGAACCAGAGCATCTGGATCGCTTCATAAAATGTCTCCGGTGGATTTTCCGGAACGCGTCTGCAGTTCGCGGAGATCTGGATGAGTTCTTCTTTTCTTGTCGGATCGGTCTCGACGGAAGCCATTCTCTCCGCTTCATCCGCATAGCGTTCAGCGTATCTGAGAAGTGCCTTCGCCGAAATTATCACCGAGTTGTAAAAATCTATCCTGTCAAGGTCCTCTTCTGTGACCCCTTCTAACTTTGAAAGTTTTTCTTCGCACTTTTTGACGATACCGCCCCAGCCGAGTTTGAATATGACATCCTGATAATCAGGCGTGACTTCTCCGACGGCCTGTCTCCATTTAGAGTCGCTGTCTACGATGCCCGTATCGATGACGATGTCTCTGCTGCTCTCCGGTATCTGCGCGAGGAAATGTTCCTCGAGAGATTTCCCCTTCCAGTAAGGGAATATATTCTTTCTGACGAAGTCTCTCTGCTCGTCGGTCATATCGTACGGATCCTGCGGTCTCTTATCGAAGGTGTCCATCTCTTTGTCGACCCATTTCCATGAAAACTCCGGCGTCAGTATGCCGCATTTGCGGAACTCGCCAGTCGCTCCGACGATGAGCTCGCCGTCGAAAATATGCACGTCCATCTTGTCGCACGTATCATAGAAAGCTTTCGCTGTACGGATGCACATAGGCTCTCCCTCAGTCTTCATGAACGACTCTGTCCATAATTCGGCGCGTTCATATGAGATGTGCGGTTTAACGTTCACATAGTTCTGTCTCGCTTTTTCAACTCTTTCGGTGATAGCCATATGTATTACCTCCTGTGATTTTTTTTCTGTTTGATTTATTGTTGTGCACATTTTGTGCGTTATCTTGTACTTATACTGTTATTGTATATGTAACAATACCGAAAGTCAATGCTTATTTCTCATCGTTTGAGCAATGCCTCAGCAGTTGAATTTTCAATACTTTGATTGATTTTTCGATCGTTTCGTGGTATTTTATAACAAGATGTGCGCTTCAGTGCACATTTATCTAGTTCACACTAAATAGATAACCCAAGGAGATAATATGACAGATTTTGAATCGCAGACCCGCCTTAACGATGTTATTGCGGCAAATCTTAAGGCACTCAGGAAATCCAGAAAACTCAGTCTTGACAATGTATCCGAGATGACCGGTGTAAGCAAGAGCATGCTCGGCCAGATCGAACGCAGCGAATCGAGTCCTACTGTTTCCACTCTATGGAAGATAGCGACAGGGCTCCATATCTCATTCACGTCTCTTCTTGAACATGAAGAAGAGGAATGCATAGTCATCAATAATGACGATATCACTCCTCTTCTGAGCGCTAAAAACAGATTCAGACTTTATCCTGTTTTTCCGCGTGAAGGCGAAAGATCTTTTGAGGTCGTAAATATAGAGATCGAAGCAGGTGCCGTATCGGAATCCACTCCGCACGAACCGGGAACTGAAGAATTCGTCACCGTATTCGACGGAACTCTTGAACTCGTCCTGAGCGGTTCGGAGACTTATACCATTCCCGCGGGCAGTTCAATGAACTATCGCGCAGACCAGGCACATGTCTATAAAAACCCCGGCACAGATCTCTGCAGACTCGGCATGATAATCAATTACCGATAAGCCCCATTTCTTTACCGACTTTTTCGAAGGCCTTGACAGCTTTGTCGAGGTCTTCTTTTGTATGCGCCGCCGATATCATGACACGCAGTCTCGCTTTGCCTTTTGCGACTGTAGGGTAAACGATCGCCTGCGCGAACACTCCCTCGTCATACATTTTCTCCGACATCTCGCGCGCTTTGTCTTCGTCACCGACCATTACCGGCACGACCGGGCTTTCTGTATGACCGAGATCATATCCGAGCACGCTGAGTTTCGACATGAAGTAATCTCTGTTTTCCCACAGTTTTCTGACCGGCGCGTCGTCTTCCATCAGCATCTCGAGCGCTTTGAGCGCCGCCGCCGCGAATGCCGGCTGTATCGGTGTCGCTGTGAAGATGAATGACCTCGCCTGCAGTTTGACTCTGTCTATCAGTTCTTTCGGTCCCGCGACAAATCCGCCGGATGACCCGAATGCCTTCGAAAGCGATCCTGTCTCGACGTACACTCCGTCTCTTACTCCGAAATGATCGACTGTGCCGCGGCCTGCTTTTCCCATTACTCCGTCGCCGTGAGCATCGTCTATCATGACCTTCACTCCGTATTTTTTCCCAAGCGCAACTATCTCAGGGATCGTCGCGAGGTCGCCGTCCATGCTGAACACCGCGTCCGATACGATAAGCTTATTCGGCGTTCTTCCGTCCTCCTTCGCGCTTGCATCCGACTCTTTCAGCAGCCTCTCAAGGTCAGCCATATCCTTGTGCTTATACACTTTGACCGTCGCTCTTGAAAGTCTGATACCGTCGATTATGCTCGCGTGATTGAGTTCATCGCTGAATACTTCATCACCCTTGCCGACAAGGATCGGGATAACTCCGGTGTTCGCGGTAAGGCCCGAACTGAATACACACGTATCCTCGACCTCTTTGAACTCCGCCAGCTTTTTCTCCAGCTGATTATGGATCTCAAAATTCCCGATTATATGACGCGCCGCTCCCGCGCTCACTCCGTACTCATCGATAGCGTCCTTCGCCGCCTTGACAAGCGCCGGATGATCCGCAAATCCCAGATAGTTGTTCGACGCCATGTTTATGACATCTCTTCCGTCAAGATTTATCTCACCGCCCTGCGGCCCGCGTATAGTTTTAAACATATGGTTCTCCCACTGTGCTTGAATTATTTTCGCGGCGGCAGACTTCCGCGCCGCGCATTCCGCTGCGCGCTCACTGCCACCCTACCCTTTATTATACGCAATTTTCAGATAGCTTGCACCTGTTTTCTTGTTTGCGACAGCCGGCGCCTGGTTCCTGCTTTTCTATTGTTTTTGCTCATTCTTGATTTTTTGAAGAATTCTCTAATGGACAAATGCATGTATTTTGAAATCTTCCATTGAATCGAGTGGGTTTGCGGGGTCGGGCAGCCAGGATCAGGTGAAAATGACCCGATCTGCCCCTCAAAAACTCATTTGAAAGAGTGTCAAACCCGCAACCCCACTCGATTCAATGTAGAATTTTCATATTTGCCAATTGTTCCATTGCAAACAAGAACCGAAGTACAATTTTAATCGAATTTATTTGCTGATCCTCTTATAAATCTTGACTAGCAAAACCAGCGACACAACACAATACACTACCACCGCGAGCTTCGCGGCCGTTACTACAATCGTAAATGCAGTCACACTCATATTCGCTCTCCTTTCTGCTGTCAATAACTAGCGAAAATGTCACCCCAAAGCTTAGTTAATTATCGGGCGAAAA
>CALDNM010000242.1 GCA_937915045.1 uncultured Clostridia bacterium | reverse complement strand
GAGTTCCTCTCATTTTTTGTTTATTTCTGTAACATATGTCTTATCACATTACAAATTTGCTACCGCATCACATATATGGTATAACATATGTCTGATAACACGAAAGGGAAATAAAGATATGATAAAACTTGTAGCTGTAGATCTTGACGGAACGCTCCTCACATCAGAGAAGAAAGTCACGGAGACAACAAAACAGGCTATCAAAAAAGTAATGGATAAGGGGATATACTTTGTTATTTCATCAGGACGCAGTTCAAGTACTGCCGCGCTGGTGCAGCAGGAGATAGGCGCTGAAGGACAGCCCATGATACTGCATAACGGAGCGCTGATATTCGGCGGAAACGATATTGGCGGCATAAAGGAAACAATGACTATGCCGCGTGAGTATGCCAAAGAATTTCTGGAATTCTGCACAGGTCATGACTATACGTGCGCTGTGATTTTTGGGGACTGTGAAAGAGTGGTCATGAACAGAGATGATAAATTCGCGAAAGATTCGTTTAGAAAGTTCAGCCTTGTGGATGACGTTTTTGTAGCGGAAGATCCGGATGATCTCGATGTGATCGTGCCCGGAGAAGTGAGACCGAACAAGATGCTGGTCGTTGACAGGGATACCGAGAAAATCAACAGAGCAAAAGATATAATAAATGAGGCATTCGGAGACAGGATGTCCGTATATAAATCAGGAGACGAATACGTCGATGTCATGCCTTACGGTATGAATAAAGGGACAGGGCTCTCCATACTGATGAAAGATCTCGGAATAAGAAAAAATGAAGTGATGGCGATAGGTGACAGCGGTAACGATGTCGGGATGCTGAAAATGGCCAGCCTTTCTGTTGCGATGGAAAACGGTGAGCCTGACACGAAAAAAGCCGCAAAATTTATCACGGGCACAAATGACAGTGAAGGTGTCAGATGTGCCCTTGAAAAGTTCATAGGTCTTGATAACAATCACAGGAACCTGAATTAGCTTCGCCCTGTGACTTTCCTCTGGAAGAACTTTACGATCTCGACCAGAGGTATGATCGCTACAGCGAGTCCCATAGCTGTGAAATATTCTTTGATTGATATCGGTGTGAAACCGAACGCGTTTACAAAGAACGGTATAGTGATCACGGATGTAGTCAGAGCAAGCGCCGCGAGCGCTGAGCCCCACAGCCATCCATTCTGTTTAGACAGCGAGAATATCGATTTTCTCTGAGCCCTCATATTGAAAGACTGGAATATCTCGCACATCGACATAGTCAGGAAAGCCATGGTCATGCCGTCCGCGCTGTTGGTGATCTCCCACTGGCTCCATTCCATATAATGTCCAATGAAGTAAGCTGCCAGGACCAGTATCGTTACGAACATGCCCTGGTACAATATATCGATACCGACTCCTCCCGCGAAGATCCCGTCTTTGGAATCGCGGGGTTTCTTTTTCATAGAATCTTTTTCACCCGGCTCCATACCAAGCGCGAGCGCAGGGAGGGAATCCGTGATCAGATTGATCCATAATATATGCGCCGGCATAAGTATCGTGAACTGGAGCATAGTAGCAGTGAATATCGCCAGGACCTCAGAAATATTAGAACTGAGGAGGAACTGTATCGCTTTTCTGATGTTGGCGTATACTTTTCTTCCTTCTTCTACAGCGGAAACTATCGTCGCGAAGTTATCATCCGCGAGTATCATATCAGCGACATTTTTAGTAACGTCCGTACCGGTGATGCCCATGCCAACACCGATATCCGCTGTCTTGATCGAAGGAGCGTCATTCACTCCGTCGCCGGTCATGGCGGTCACTTTTCCGCGTTTCTGCCACGCGTTGACAATGCGGACTTTGTGTTCAGGCTGCACTCTCGCGTAGACTGAGAAATCTTCGATATGCTGTTCGAGTTCTTCATCTGTCATATCGTCGAGCCTTGCTCCGAGGATGGCCTGAGATGCGTCCTCAAGGATCCCGAGGTCGCGGGCTATCGCTATAGCTGTGTCGAGCTGGTCGCCTGTGATCATGACAGGGCGTATCCCTGCAGAGCGGCATTCATCGACGGCTGCTTTTACTTCAGGTCTTATAGGATCGATCATCCCGGTAAGGCCGATGAAAGTAAGTCCTGTCTCTATGGACTCAGGGCTGCAGTCTTCAGGAGCGTTGTCGTATTCTTTCGTCGCGAGCGCCAGGACTCTTAAGGCCCTTGAAGCCATATCGCTGTTTGATTTTTTTATCTTCTCACGCAGATCGTCTGTGAGAGGGACGATACCGTTCAGCGTGAGCATGCTCGTGCAGTTCCTGAGGAGTACATCAGGCGCGCCCTTAGTGAACTGGATGAAGTGACCGCTGTTTTCATTGTCGCTGTGTACGGTCGACATCATTTTTCTTCCTGAATCGAAAGGCGCTTCTCCGACTCTCGGGTACTTTTCTACGAGAGAGGATTTAGGCATATTGCAGTTCAGAGCGTACTCGACGAGCGCGCATTCCGTAGGTTCGCCTATAGCGATGCCATCATCGCCGAGCTGAGCGTCGCAGCAGAGAGCCATACCCTTCGCCAAGAGATCTTCGTCAGGGCAGAAATGATCGACTACAGTCATTTTATTCTGCGTAAGTGTTCCTGTCTTGTCAGAACATATTATCTGCGCGCAGCCGAGGGTTTCGACTGCAGTAAGTTTTCTTATCACGGCGTTTCTTTTGGACATTTTCGTGACGCCCATAGAAAGGACTATAGTGACGACGGCCACCAGACCTTCAGGAATAGCGGCTACCGCAAGTGATACGGCAAGCATGAATGTATTGATCATGACGTCGACAGTGATCTTTCCGGCTTCGAAAATACCTGCCGCGAATATTACTACACATATAATAAGTACCAGGATGGTCAGTATTTTGCTGAGACCATTGAGCTTTTGCTGGAGAGGAGTAATCTCGTCCTTCGCCTGCGTGATGGCGTCGGCGATCTTTCCCATCTCTGTATCCATGCCCGTGGCGCAGATGACAGCTTCGCCTCTGCCGTATACTACGGTGCTGCCCATGTAGACCATATTCTTGCGGTCTCCAAGAGATATGTCTTTTTCGCCTTCTTTGACTGAAAGAGTATCAGATGTCTTTGTGACAGGAAGGGATTCGCCTGTCAGAGCGGATTCTTCCACTTTCATAGTAGCGCATTCGATGACTCTCGCGTCGGCCGGTACTGAATCGCCGGCTTCCAGTATTATCACGTCTCCGACGACCAGATCGTCGCTCTTCACTGTGACAAGTTTCCCGCCGCGGAGGACCGTGGACTCAGGAGCCGTCATTTTTTTAAGAGCGTCGATCGCGTCTTCCGCCTTGCTTTCCTGCACGACTCCAAGGATGGAGTTCAGAACGACTACGAACAGGATGATGAATACATCCGCGTAAGATTCATTCTCATACAGAGATGTCACGAGTGAAAGAGCAGCGGCCGCAAGAAGAACGATGATCATAGGATCCGCAAGCTGGTTCAGGAGCCTTCTTCCGATACTTGTCCTCTTAGGCTCGGCCAGTTTGTTCCTGCCGTTCTTTTCTAAACGCCCGGCTGCTTCATCCGGATCGAGGCCTTCATGTCCTGTTTCATACAGTGAAAGCACTTCTTCTTTGTCTGAAAGATAAGTCTTCATATGTTTTTTATGTCCTTTCATTAATATAATGAATAAAAAAACCCAGGTACAGCCGCAGCCATACATGAGTCTCATTCATTAAGGCAGCCCAGATCGTTAGGCCTGACGCCGCGATCATGATGTTGAGATGCCACGTTTTCGCGCAAATTACTCCCTCATGGGTATCGTCTTATTTTTGAAATTGTACCATAAGTATAGAGGCAAATCAAGTGAGTGGGCGGAGATGTATATTACATTAAAGTTATATTACATTTGCGCATATTATAGATATTGTTTATTCATTGAAAACAGTTCGAATTGTATGATATTATGACCGTAGTCAGTTGATATTCTTTTAACAAGGAGAAGACTTTATGCCTGCCAATAATGGTAAAAGGATGAAAACAGAACGACCACAGGGGTGATTTGACGGAACTCGGGTACATGTCCCAAGCTCCTTTTTCTTGCTTTCGTTTTGAACAATGCGCGCACATTTTATTAAAAACGATCTACATCCAAAGAAACATTCAAACCTAACGCGTCCGCATTGATCGAAAATATACGCAGTTACTATCCAAGTTATTTATTATTTAGGAGGAATTATTCAATGAGTGAAAGTACTGATCGCAGCGGTTTTAATTCGTATTTCGGATTTCTAATGGCCGCAGTCGGCTCAGCAGTAGGCTTCGGAAATATCTGGGGATTCCCATATAAGATGGGTACTCACGGTGGTTTCGCTTTCCTTATCTGCTATCTTATTCTTGCCGTACTGGTAGGATTCGCTATCATGTTCGGTGAACTGTTCATAGGACGCCGTGAGATGCTCGGACCTATGGGCTCGTACATCAACATAGGCAAAAGAAACGGAAAGAACCTCAAGTTCATGGGATGGCTCGCGATGTTGTCCGCGCTGTTCCTTATGGGATTCTATTGTACTCTTGGCGGATACGTTCTCAAGTATACTATAGCGAATATAGGTACTCTTGTGAATGCAGGCTGGGGTATGAGCGGAGAAGCGGGAGCGTATTTCACAGCGTTCACTACCGACCAGACACAGGCGGTGGCATGGGCAGTGATATTCGTCGTTCTCACAGCGTTTATCTGCATCGGCGGAGTATCCGGCGGAATAGAAAAGTTCTGCAAGATCGGAATGCCTCTGCTGTTCGTTATACTTATAGTTATCATCATAAAGTCGGTAACTCTTCCGGGATCAAGCGCGGGACTCGCGTTCATCTTCAAGCCACAGTGGGACATGCTCATGGGCAAGGAATTTGTAAATACCCTGGGGAGCGCCGGAGGACAGATGTTCTTCTCATTATCGCTCGGCATGGGCGCAATGATAACCTATGGGTCATATCTTACTAAAAAAGAAAATCTTGAAAGTTCAGCATGGATCATCGTTATATGCGATACTATAGTAGCTCTCATGGCTGCTCTCGCGGTATTCCCGGCAGTATTCGCTTTCGGTATGGAACCTGCAGGCGGCCCTGGACTTCTCTTCGTAACGATGCAGTCTGTATTCGATTCGATGGGAGCTATTGGCCCGGTCATGGGTACACTGTTCTACTTCCTCGTCACGATAGCGGGTATATCTTCATCGATATCACTGCTTGAAGTAGTGACAGTATCGCTTCAGGAAATGACAGGCAAGGGCGATCCTAATAAGGGATGGTCAAGAAAGAAAGCTGTTCTCACAGGAGCTGTCGTCGTAGGCATCATGAATATCATCGTTGCTCTCGACGGACTCGGAGCTACAGGACTTCCGCAGCCTCTCGGCAAATGTTGGCTCGACTTCTTCGACCTTCTTGCTGAAGGGATCATGATGCCGTTCGGAGCGCTGGTCATGTCGATCATCGTAGGATGGGTCATCGGAAAAGACGCTGTTGTCAAAGAAGCTACACTCGAAGGGAACAAATTCCACGAGGTCGGTATGTTCATGGCATGCACGAAGGTCATCGCGCCTATCGGTATGGCGTTCATACTGCTTGGCCAGATAGACTCGTTCTTCGGACTGGGACTGTTCAGCCTCTAAAAACGCAGCACAAATATATATGAAGCAAACTGTTATATGATCAATATACAGTGAAAGAAGGACACGGATCCGTTTTGGCGGCCGTGTTCTTTTTTTTGGCCATGGGTACAATAATTGACAGAAGACTACGACTATAAAAAATATTTATGGACTCATAAATTTCATTGATTGGAAGTAACAAATCGATAATGCTATATTATTCATAGAGATTAGAATTATCTGAAAATAGTCTATGAAACGCAGGCTCTGCTTGCTGAATAGATAAATGTTATGCATGGGGGAGCGTAAGATCTGGAGAGTCTTAGGTTCCTCCTGTATGTAAAAATCAGAGGATCAATGATCACTATATGATTTCAGCACGGGATCACGCACAGACGATAAAGTATTACTCAGAATAAGCATTATCAATTATTCAATTATCATTTTTAGAACTTATTAAACATTTGAAATCATTAAAAGTGCGGACCGTTTGAAATATTACTATCACTTATTTACTTATTTATTCAGCAAGGAGGGATATTTGCAATGAGTGAAAAAACTGAAAGCGGCA
>CALDNM010000241.1 GCA_937915045.1 uncultured Clostridia bacterium | reverse complement strand
ATTTTCATATATGCCAATTGTTCCATTGCAAACTAGAATCGCAGTATGATTTTAAGAGGAAGGCCCGCGTTCAACTGAGCCAGCTTTGCAGTGTTTTCCCCTTTTCCAGGACAGCCGCTTGATCATTTAATAAATGAAGCCGTGATTTATATTTTGTTTTTTCTTGATTTAATGAGCAAAAGAATATATTATTAATATTGTCAGAATAGTTAGAAAGGTCATATATTGAAATTGAGAAGTGCAGAAGCTCAGGCGTACCCTGATAAAAAAAGCTATTCGCCCAAAGTATCCGGGCATGAATATGTTACTAAATTCGTAGAGCTCAACATCGGGCTCTTTATTTGTGCTATCGGAATGTATATGACTGTTCAGGCAAATGTCGGACTTGCTCCGTGGATGGCTCTGAATGTCGGTCTTGAGAATCTCACCGGGATCGGTTACGGATTATGGAACAATATCATAGGTATAGTATTGATATTCGTTGATTTCGCTCTTGGTGAAAAAATCGGGTTCGGCACATTCGGAGACTGTCTTCTCATAGGTTCTTATGTCCAGATCATGGACTTCTTTGGTCTCTTCCCTGTTTTCCATAGTTTTTGGATCGGGATAGTCATTATGCTTGCGGGTATCCTGATACAGGATGTAGCCTGCTTCTATATCATGGACAGCGCTTTCGGCATAGGCCCGAGAGATTCTCTTATGGTTGCCCTGGCTCGCCGTCTTCCTAAACTTTCTGTCGGACAAGTACGTATCCTCATAGAAGCGTCGGCCCTTCTCATCGGGTGGATAATGGGCGCGAAGGTCGGACTTGGAACTGTCATCTATATGATAGGTGTCGGTACTGTACTCGATCTCGTCTTCGCTTTGTATAAATTTGACGCGAGACGTACGCACAATGAAGGATTCATTGAAACTATCAGAAATATAGCGGCCCTTCGCGGCAAGAGTTGATTTTTTACACATATTTTGTATTGAAATAAAACCAAAAGTTGTATATTATATTCATAATAGTTGTGTTATTTTTGTCAAAAGATTGGATTTTAAATGGATACGAAAGTATTGGACGTACTGCTTACCGTTGTTGAAACAGGAAGCCTAACGGCAGCCGCAGACCAGCTGGGATACACCCAGCCGGCTGTCACACACATGATCCAGAACCTGGAAGCCGAAGTTGGCTTTCCTCTTTTGATCCGCGATAAAAAAGGCGCCCGATTCACCGAAAACGGTACGAAACTGATGCCTGTGATCAAAGCTCATGTCAGAGCTACAAACGATTTCTACGAAAAAGCGAACCAGATAAAACGACTAAAAGAAGGCACACTTACTATCTACACGATAAAAAACCTTACTATAAACTGGCTCTCAAAGATCATAATGTATTTCCGTGACGACTATCCTAACATAAAAATAAGGATCGACGAAGAAAGCGCGGATTCAGCTGAAGATATACTAAATGAAAGGCAGGCGGATTTCGCGATCGTTATCGATACCGGCGATACAGATTTTGGGAAAGGCATCGAGCACATCCCTCTTTATGAGGATAGTCCTGTAGCTCTGCTTCCGTGGAATCATTCTCTCGCCTCGGCGGAAATATTCCCGATAAAGGCTTTTGAAGAGTATCCTTTCATAATGCAGGAAGGGTTCACGGAATTCATGTATCATGAGCTGCTTGAAAAGAACGGGGTCATTCCAAGGATAAGCGCGAATACGACAAGCGACATCAATCTGGTGTCCAGAGTCGAAAGCGGATTTGGCCTTTCTCTCAGATCTTCCCAGACTATGATGAATATCAGGCATGGATCTATACTTACAAAACCACTGGATAAATCTATGATATACCGCGTATGTCTAGCGTACAAAAAATCAGATCGTCTTTCCCCCGCGGTCAAATCGTTCATCAAATATACTGTGGATTTCAATAATAAAGAACTTCCCCCTAAAAAATGACTGTATCAGGATTGTGTTTTGCCGGTACTCTTTCGATACTGTCGATAGCCTGCATATCTTCCGGTGTTATATCAAAATGGAAAATATCCGCGTTTTCACGGATCCTGTAATCTTTAACGGATTTAGGAAGCGGAAGTATCCCCTTCTGGAGCTCCCATCTCAGACAAAGCTGAGCCACAGTAATGTGGTATTTTTTTGCGATTTTCGCCAAGGTCTCGTTTTTCAGCATAGCGCCTCTTCCAAGCGGGCTCCACGCCTCGATAAGGATATCCTGTTCAGCGCAGAACGTGATCGTCTCGTCGCGCATGAGTCCCGGATGATATTCTATCTGATCTACCATCGGCCTCATCTTTGCTGTTTCCATAAGGACTTCCATATATTTCGGCGTAAAATTAGAAACGCCGATCGCTCTCACCAGGCCGTCGCTATATAGTTTTTCAAGGGCTTTCCATGTCTTCTGGTTTATTGTGATCCAGTCTTCGCGATACTGCTTAGGGTTTGCCGGCCAGTGGATCAAATACAGGTCCATATAATCGAGGCCAAGCTTTTTCAGGCTTTTGTCGAATGCCGCAAGCGTCTGATCATATCCCCTGTCCGAATTCCATACCTTGCCAGTCACAAACAGCTGTTCACGCGGTACGCCGCAGGAGTTGACTGCGTGACCTATAGATTCCTCGTTCTGATAATATGAAGCCGTATCGATATGTCTGTACCCCATCCTTATCGCCGTATGTACAGCTCTGATAGCGTCATCCTCATCATCTATAAGATATGTGCCAAATCCTTCACACGGTATCTTCACGCCGTTGTAAAGTTCATAACAGTCGTTTATCGAGTTGACTTTTTTGATTCTGTGCTTTTTTCTGCGATTGCTGCTCATTATTTACACCATCCCATCGAACGCTTCACTGCGTCATGCCAATTTTGAAGTTTATCGTCTCGTTCTTTTGCGCTCATATCCGGTGAAAATACTCTGCCGATACGAACGTTCGCCTTTACATCTTCTTTGTCTTTCCAGAATCCTGTCGCGAGTCCCGCAAGATAAGAAGCTCCAAGCGATGTGGTTTCTATCACCACAGGTCTTATGACCTGCACATCCAGGATATCCGACTGGAACTGCATGAGGAAGTTGTTCGCGCATGCTCCCCCGTCCACCTTGAATCCTGTAAGATCTCTTCCTGTATCTTCAAGCATAGCGTCCACCAGATCCTTTGTCTGATACGCGAGAGACTCAAGAGTCGCCCGCACAATATGATTTTTATTCACTCCTCGCGTTATGCCGATTATCGTACCTCGAGCGTACGGATCCCAGTAAGGCGCGCCAATGCCGGTAAATGCCGGCACGACATAGACTCCCGCGTTGTCCGTTACTGCCTCTGCCATGGCCTCGGAATCTGCCGCGTCTGTCATCAGCCCCATTTCATCACGAAGCCACTGCACAGCAGCTCCCGCGACGAATATAGAACCTTCAAGCGCGTAATGGACCTTGCCGTCGAAGCCCCAGGCTATCGTCGTCAAAAGTCCGTTATTTGAAAGCACAGGTTTTTCCCCGGTGTTCATAAGAAGGAACCCGCCTGTACCGTATGTCATTTTCACTTCGTTAGGCTCGAAGCATGTCTGTCCGAAAAGAGATGCCTGCTGATCTCCGGCAGCGCCGGCTATCTTTATAGTCCCTCCGAGTTTGTCAGTCTCACCGTATACCATACTCGATGGGACCGGCTTCGGAAGCATGCATCTTGGTATATCGAGCATTTCAAGGATCTCGTCATCCCAGTCAAGTTCATGTATGTTGAACATCATAGTCCTCGACGCGTTCGAATAATCGGTCACATGAGTTCGGCCGTCGGTCAGCTTCCAAATGAGCCACGTCTCTATTGTCCCGAACAAAAGCTCGCCGTTTTCAGCACGCTTACGCGCTCCGTCGACATTATCGAGTATCCATTTGAGCTTCGTTCCCGAAAAATACGGATCGATGATAAGGCCTGTTTTATTCCTTATCATTTCTTCTTTTCCTTCCGCTTTCAGACTGTCGCAGTAGTCAGCAGTCCTTCTGCACTGCCAGACTATAGCGTTATATATCGGTACGCCTGTCTCTTTGTCCCACACAACAGTCGTCTCGCGCTGATTCGTTATCCCTATTGCCGCAATATCTTTATATGTGGCATTTATCCGTGAAAGCGCTTCCTGCGCCACCGCGATCTGCGTGGACCATATGTCCATCGCGTCGTGCTCTACCCATCCCGGCTGCGGGAATATCTGCCGGAATTCGATCTGCGCCGAACTCTTGATCTCCCCTCTCCGGTTATATAGTATACATCTTGAACTTGTAGTACCCTGATCGAGAGCCATTATATATTCTGCCATAAGATATTCCTTTCACATCATACAAATTCAGACATTATGTCGTTTGAAACGTCTATTCCGTTTTCAGTAAGCATTATATGCCCGCCGTCAGTTTTCAGCGACCCTTCAGCCATATATTTCCCTATCGCTTCCATTTTATCGCTGTAAGCCGCGAAAAACGGCTTTCCGAACAGTTCGGAGAACCGCCGCGTATCGATGCCTGCGGATGTCCGCAGCGCCGTGAAACAGTATATCCCCATGCTGTCTTTTTCTGTGTCGTTGTGCAGCGATTTCTTATCGACAGGTATTTCACCGCCGTTCACTGCCTTGCAGTAATGCTTGATATCATCCTCATTTTTATATCTGACGCAGTTCATATATGATGACGCGCCGAGTCCGGCTCCGAGATATTCTCCGAGCGACCAGTATTTGAGGTTATGTCTGCATTCATGTCCCGGAAGCGCCGCGTTTGAAATTTCATAATGCTCGTATCCGCTGTCTTTGAACGCGCGCACGGCTTCATGATACATCTCTGTGTCGAGCGCGGTATCTATCATATCGAGTTCTCCGTTCTTATAACTTTCATAGAACGGCGTCCCTTCTTCGAGCTGCAGACTGTAAAATGATACATGTTCGGGTTTCAGTGAGATCACTTCAGAAACAGTATTATCCCACTGCTCCATCGTCTGTCCCGGTATACCTGACATGAGATCTATATTGATGTTGCTGAATCCATGATCCCGCGCTGAGTTGTACGCGCTTAGAAAACATTTTCTGTCGTGTATCCTTCCAAGCGTATCAAGTACCTTGTCATCCAGTGACTGCGCGCCGATGCTGATCCTGTTTATACCGGCATCCATATACGCGCTGAGTTTTTCGTTTGTAAGAGAATTAGGATTTGCTTCTATGGATATCTCCGCGTCCTCAGCGATATCGAATTCATCGCGTATAATAGAGATGAGCTCAGATATTTGTCCGGCCGCGATAAGAGACGGGGTCCCTCCGCCTATAAAGACAGTATCCGCGGTATATCCCTGGTATTTGCGTGAGTCCATGGAGAGCTCTGCTTCAAGAGCTTTGAGGTAGGCGTTCAGATCCTCAGCGCCGCAGTCATCAAAAGAAAGGAAGCCACAGTATTTGCACTTCCTTTCACAGAACGGAATATGGATATATAAGCCGAACGTCTTTCCCATAGCGATGCATAGCTCCTGTTAAAATTATAACATTTATATCTTTCTTATTCCACAGTAATTTATTGATCTGTATAATACTTTTCAATGGATGTTTCGTCGACATAGTTCTTTTTGATGCTGCCCAGAGCTTCAAAATGAGGCATCACGCTGTGATTTGTCAGCGCGACATCATCCCGCCACTGCTCGAGAAGAAAAAGCCTGTTCGCGTCATGGAGCGAAGTGAAATAATCATAAGTGATATTTCCGGCTTCTGCCCGTGATTTTTTACGGATATCAAGGCGTTTGAGAGCTTCGATAAAAGAATCCCTCTGCCCAGGTTTACAATAATATGTTATGTTCAACGTTATCATTTTATCTTCCTTCCCTTTTTTATGTTACTTGCCGTTGCTGTCGTCGTATTTGAATACAGCGGTGAAGGCTTCCTGAGGTACTTCTACGCTTCCGAACTGGCGCATCCTTTTCTTGCCTTCCTTTTGCTTTTCGAGAAGTTTCTTTTTCCTTGAGATATCACCGCCGTAGCACTTCGCGATAACATCTTTTCTATAGGCTCTCACAGTCTCTCGCGCGATTATCTTCTGTCCTATGCATGCCTGGATCGGCACTTCGAACTGGTGCATCGGGATGACTTCCTTGAGCTTTTCGCACACGGAGCGGCCCCTCGCGTAAGCTTCCGATTCGTGTACTATCATCGAGAACGCGTCTACGATCTCCTTATTTAACATGATATCGAGCTTGACGAGCCTGGACGGTTCATATCTCAGGAACTCATAGTCCAGAGAACCGTATCCTCTTGTCTTCGATTTGAGCGCGTCGAAGAAATCATATATGACTTCATTCAAAGGTATCTCATAGTGCAGACACACCCTCGTTTCCGTCAGATATTCCATATCGAGCATCTTTCCGCGCCTCTTCTGGCAAAGCTCCATGATGCTCCCGACATAATCATTGGGCAGCATAATATCTGCTTTTACAACAGGTTCTTCCACATGATCTATCTCTGTCATCTCCGGCAGATTGCTCGGATTTTCTATCATGAGCTCCGTGCCGTCCGTCTTTATGACTTTGTATATAACACTCGGAGCAGTAGTTATGACCTCGAGATCGAACTCTCTTTCAAGTCTCTCGACGATAACTTCCATGTGAAGAAGCCCGAGGAAACCGCACCTGAAGCCATAGCCAAGTGCCTGTGATGTCTCAGGTTCGAAATTAAAAGCCGCGTCGTTGACCTGGAGTTTTTCAAGAGCGTCTTTTACGTTGTCGTATTTCTCAGTACCTGCGGGATAAATACCACAGTAGACCATAGACTGAGCCTTTTTATAGCCCTTCAGAGGCTCCTTTGTCCTGTTCGCGTCCAAAGTTATGGTATCTCCGACTCTCGCGTCTCTGACCTGTTTTATGCTTCCGCAGATATATCCTACTTCTCCGGCTCTCAGTTCTCCGCATTGTACGTGACCGGGTGAGTAAGTACCTACTTCCGTGACTTCATGCACTGTCCCGGCATTCATCATACGTATAGTATCGCCTTTTTTGACCGTACCGGAAAAGATCCTGGCCAGTATCACGACACCCTTGTAATTATCATAGTAAGAGTCGAATATCAAAGCTTTGAGCGGTTTGTTCGGGTCCCCTGTCGGCGCAGGTATTTTCTCCACTATAGCTTCGAGAAGATCATCCACTCCTGTACCCTCTTTAGCCGATACGAGCGGGGCTTCTTCAGCGTCTATACCTATGATATCTTCTATCTCTTCTCTGACTTCTTCAGGATGGGCGCTCGGAAGGTCGATCTTATTCAGTACCGGAAGGATCTCAAGATCCTCATCCAGTGCCAGATATACATTTCCAAGTGTCTGAGCTTCCACTCCCTGCGTCGAGTCCACGACAAGCACCGCGCCTTCACACGCCGCCAGACTTCTGGAGACTTCATAATTGAAGTCGACATGTCCCGGAGTATCTATCAAATTGAAGATATACTCGTGACCGTCCTTCGCCTTATATGAAAGTCTTGTCGTCTGGAGTTTGATCGTGATGCCGCGTTCGCGCTCGAGATCCATGTTATCCAGGTATTGTTCCTTCATGTCGCGTTTCGCGACTACTCCGGTCTTTTCCAGGATACGGTCCGCAAGCGTTGATTTTCCGTGGTCGATATGAGCAATTATGCTAAAATTTCTTATATAGTCTTTATATGAATCCATAAAAGCATTCTACTTCATTTCACCCTTGATTTCAACGATAATATATTATATACTGTTGATTGCGAGTTTTGCTGAAAATGAAAATAAATGAAACTAGAAGTGGGGTGAATTTAATGGCAAACATAAAATCCGCAAAGAAAAGAATCAAAGTCATCGACAAGAAAACTCTGAAGAACAAGAGGACCAAGAATAACATCAAGGCTATCCTCAAGAGCTTCGACGCGGCGATCGCAGATAATGATCTCGAGACAGCCGAAGAGCAGCTCCATCTTGCAGAGAAAAAGCTCATGCAGGCAGTATCGAAAGGTACCTTCCATAAGAAGACTGCATCGAGAAAGGTTTCAAGACTTACAAAGAGATTCAACGAAGCTAAGGCTTCAGAGTAGTACTCACCCGTCCCCACAGCGCATAAGTTAAATGCGAATCAAAAAGATGGCCGCGAAGCCATCTTTTTTATATGTCTCTTTTTTTCTTTCTGCTGGATCAGATACCATTGATGCTCTTGAGATTCTTTATCTCCTTCTGTGTAGCGCTCTTCGTCGATTTGATATTGGCTCCGCTGAAGAGGATATATCCTTCAGATCCTTTGCTCCTCAAAGACACTACCTGCGATTTGATATTCGAAGTGCTTATGCTCCACCCTTTATCATTGGCGTCTTTCGTTCCCGTCCTGTAAAGGGCAAGTCCGATATACATCGGTATCCCTATCTTGTTGAGCTTAGTGAACTGCGAAAGCCTGTTGGAATACATGCTCTGATATTTTCCATTGACCTTGTATTTGTTCGTCCAGTATATCTGCGGCGCGCAGTAATCTATATATCCGGATTTGCTGAGCCAGCTCTTGACATCAGCTCCCGCCGCCATGCAGTTCGAATAGTTGCCCGCAGGGCTTATCCCGAACTTGATCGAGTTCGATTTTGTCCTTGTTCTTGCTTTGACTGAGCTTGAAGTGCCGTAATGCGTCGTGTTATAGACACCTCTTACCATGGTATTGCAGTAAGATCTTTTTTTCGCGGCAGTCAGCCCTTTTCTGTATTTGAGCTTGCCCGAAGGGTTTTTAGAGTATTTCGACGCGGAAGTCGTATAGATATATTTCCCGCTGCTCGAATGATAGAAATAGTCGTCAAAATGTATGCCGGAGATGTTATATTTTTTGATCTCCCGCACTGCCTTGTATATCCTCTGCCTCGAATACGTGCTTGAAGGATCCAGGAACTTCGAGTAAGTGACCCTGTACGGGTTCATATACGCTTCGACTTTCATACCATAAGCCGACGCGCGCGATACGAACACGCCGAACGGATCATATCCGAGAGCGCTGTAAGCCGCCTTCGCGTTTTTATATTCGTGTGCCCCGCTCATCAGATATTCTGACGCTCTGAATGTCGATGATGACCACGCCGCGTCATCGAACGCTCTCACGTGGAAATAAACGGTATTGCAGCCGTCAGCCTTTGATTTTTTCAGTATGCTGTTTACGTTCTTCGTGTATGTAGATTTCGATTTATTGTAAAGACCGAGCGATTTGAAATCACAGAAAGCGATCCAGACTCCCCTCGTCATTTTGCTGTATGATGTCTTAGTGATCCCGCTGGCATCGACCGTTCCCGCCATCTGCACAGATGCTGTAGTCGTGAACACCATCGCGAAGCACAATATCATCGCTATAGTTTTTCGTTTCATGTTTTTTTTTATCATTTATCTTTTTGCCCTTCTTTTGTCTTTCTTCTTTAGCCTTTCTCTTTTGTGACAATATTATCACTTAGCTTCGACCCGGGTCAAACCAATTTCCAGTATTTCACAATATCTTCAGAGTATCATCACATTGACCCCGCGATATGCTATAATATCAGTATTTAATGATAATGACCGGAGGTAATATAATGAGTACACATATAAATGCCGCGAACAAAGGTGATATAGCTGAAAGCGTTCTGATGCCGGGAGATCCGCTCAGAGCGAAATATATTGCTGAGAATTATCTTGACGGACCTGTCCTTTACAGTGATGTGAGGAATATGTACGGATATACAGGAAGATACAAAGGCGTTCCTGTTTCCATACAGGGCAGCGGTATGGGCATGCCG
>CALDNM010000240.1 GCA_937915045.1 uncultured Clostridia bacterium | reverse complement strand
TACTCGACAGTGCCGCCGCTCCTCGAGATCACTATCTTTTCATCTTCAAGAGGCTGCCTCAGAGCGTCCAGAAGACGGCGGTCGAACTGCGCCGCCTCATCAAGGAAAAGCACGCCGAAGTGAGCGAGCGAAAACTCTCCCGGCTTCGGCTTCATCCCTCCTCCCATGAGCGCGGCGGGAGTTATCGTATGGTGCGGAGACCTGAACGGTCTCTCTTCTATCATACGTCCCTTTTCTCCCAGTTCCCCCGCTACGCTGTAGATCTTGGTGACTTGCAGCTTTTCCTCATATGTCATCGGAGGAAGGATAGTCGGCAGCCTTCTTGCCAGCATCGTCTTCCCCGATCCCGGACTCCCGATCATGAGCACACCGTGCGCACCCGCGGCGCATATCATCATCGTACGCTTAAGATTTTCCTGACCTTTCACATCGGCATAATCCATGCCTCTATCTCTTCTCTCCGTTTTTGTCTGTTTTCTTCTATTATATATACGGAGCGGCGACGCGCCTTTCACGAACTCCGCAACCTGTCTCAGATTGTCCGCGGGGAAAACTTCGAGGCCTTTTGTCATCGCGACTTCCTCAGCATTTCCTTTCGGAACGATAACACGTCTTATCCCGTTTTCCGCCGCGCCCGCGGCAAGCGGCAGCGCTCCCTGCACCGGGACGAGCCTGCCATCAAGAGATAATTCTCCAAAGAAAGCATACTGCCTTATATGCTCTCCGGTCCTCCCTTCCGCGCCGAGGATCATGCCGACAGCTATAGGCAGATCGAAATGGCTCCCCGACTTTCTTATATCTGCCGGTGACAGATTCACTGTCACTCTGTTCCTCGGATATCTATATCCGGAATTTATCACTGCCGACCTTATCCTCTCACCTGACTCTCTTATAGTAGTGTCACCGAGTCCGACGACATTGTACGCGGGCAGCCCGCTGCTTATGTCGGTCTCGACCCTGACGAGACATCCGTCTATCCCTGAAAGCATAGCTGTATTCACTGTCGAAAGCATCAGAACGCCCCCTTGAAGTGATTGAGATATAACTCGACCACATCGAATCTTGTAAGCATATCCTGTGCCTTGTTTTTAAGTATATAATATCCCGCCGCGCGTCTGACCCGTGCCCGCTTTTCCGCGTTCACTGCCTCAGCCGGATATCCGTAAGCATCGCTGGCCCTCGTCTTCACCTCGCAGAAAATCAGTTCACGACCCTTCTTCGCGATGATATCGAGTTCTCCCGCCCGGCAGCTGAAATTTCTCGCTACTATCTCACATCCATCTTTCTTCAGATATTCCGCGGCGATCTCCTCTCCGAAATCGCCGAATTCTTTTTTATCCATCTGACCCTCCTCCGGACCCTTTTACCCGTTGACTGGTATTATATGGTAATTAACAATATATGTCAATGATTATATTCTTTTCCAAATAAAAATATCCCGGTGGATCATCCTCCGGGATATCATTTTCGCCTGTATCAGCCGCGCTTTATCATACAAGAGCGAATTTTTCTATCGCTATCGCGACTCCGTCATTTTCGTTTGTATCACTCACAAAAACAGCTTCTTTTTTGACCTGCTCCTTCGCGTTTCCGACCGCGACCGGATAAGCCGCCAGTCTCATCATATCGATGTCGTTCGGGCTGTCCCCGCACGCCATTATCTCCTCTTTCCCGACTCCGAGCCTGTTGCAGAGCTCCATCAGCGTATTTGCCTTGCTGGTATCAGCAGGCCCGACTTCGAGGTTCCAGTCCCACGAAGTCGGATACGTCACCCCTTTCATCTCACGGAATGGTTTCTGAACTCTTTCGCGTTCTTCCGCGCTCGGGAAGAAAATATTTATATTCTCCACTTTATCTTTATGCGCAAGCATAAAATCGATATAGCCTTTGACCGGCGTCCTCGTAGTCAGCACATATTCGCGTGTACGGAACCCGATCTCCCCGCGCTCCGTCGCGCGATAAAGTTCCTCTTCAAGATACGCCTGTCCATCCACGAATATCTCCGCCATGTCTTTTCTCGGATCGAGCGGTCTTAAAAGTTCCGCGATCTTCTCCACATTTTCCGGTCTGTGGTAATGCGCGATGACAGTTTCTTTTTTTCTCAGGTCTACGAGCTGCGCCCCGTTCGACGTGATCGCGTACTGTATGCCCGGGAAATCTCTCATCACAGCGGGGAGCGCGCCCAGACATCTGCCTGTCGCTATCACTACATTTATATTTCTGTCTATCGCGTCAGAAAGCGCCTTTGCCGTTCTCGGCGAAAGGGATTTGTCCGATCTCAGCGTCGTACCGTCGAGATCAAGAGCTATCATTTTTACTGCCATATCATCCTCATTTCGTCGCGTCGTTCAGATCGAGTTCCATTGCTTCAACAAATTCAAGATTGTATTTTCTCACTTTAGCCATCGTCGAGCCTTCGCCGTGCCCCGGCCAGATCCTTATATCATCAGGCCATTTCGCCACCGTGAGCTGCAGGCTTGCCGCCATGCCCCATGGGTCGCCGTCCTCAAGATCGGTCCTTCCGATATCCGTATCGAACAATGTATCTCCGGTAAAATAGTCCCCGCTTTCCGCGCAGAAACAGCACCCGCCTTTTGTATGCCCCGGCGTGTTCACCGCTGTGATCTTCTCTGCTCCGAGTTCGAAAACAGCGCCGTCCGTGAAAGTCTCAGGGTCGAATTTGCCGCAGTAAGGGGCATCGGCTTCGTGTATATATGCCGGGCACGCGAGCTTATCCATTATCGTCTTCACCGCTCCGACATGATCGTGATGATGATGTGTCAGAAGTATGCCCTTGACATCGAGGTTCTTCTCTTTTACATAGTCCAAAAATCTCCCCGCTTCATATCCGGGATCTATGACGAAAGCTTCCCCGCCTTCGTTCTGGTATATGATATATCCATTGCTCTTAAGAAAGCCCCCGACATATCTCTTGATTTCCATACTGTTTCCCCCTTTTTCAACTTTTCGCAACGAACTACATTATATCAAATAATGATTGTATTTCCATGCAAAAGTGATAAAATACCACATGTATATCAAGGGATATGCAATTTTTACAGTTATTTGAAATTTCAGGGAGATCAGTAAATGAAAATAGCTATAGTAGGCGCAGGAAAACTCGGAATGAAGGTCACTCAGGCACTGCTTGGCGGCGATCATTCTGTAACTGTTATAGACAAAAACGAAAAAGTACTTCAGAGATCGGAAGAGCACACGTCTGAACTCCAGTCACGGCAAGCAGATTTCTGTACTTAAAAATATCCACATTTCGTCTTTCGATTTTCTTCTCGCTTCTACGGAATCCGATGAGAAAAATATCGTCATCGCTTCTTTCGCGAAAAAGATGGGATGTTCACATGTCATCGCGAGGGTCAGAGATCCTGAGCACATGAAGCAGATGGACTTTATAAGAGACAGTATGGGCATCGACTACCTGACGAACCCTGACATGGCCATTACTACAGAAATATATAAGTATCTCGTAGAGAAATACTCTCTCAGCAACGGGATCTTCCAGAGCGGAAAGATCTCACTGCTTGAATTCAAAGTATCGAAGATGCCTAAGCTCATCGGGATAGATATGAATAACATCTCCACGCTGCTTGAGGGGATCCTCGTCGTCGCTATATCGAGGAAAGGCAAGATCATCATCCCTCACGGCGATACGACGATCGAACGGGGCGACGGCATTTATCTTATCGGTGAGCGCGGACGCATAAACGACCTCAGCAAGAAAGTCCATGAAAAGGGAAAATACAACGACCTTCAGAAGGTCATGATCATCGGCGGCGGCAAGACCGGGCTTTATCTGGCCAATATGCTGACCGACTTCAATATTTCAGTGAAAATAATCGAGCGTTCGAAAGAGCGCTGTTACTATCTGTCCGAGCACCTTGAAAATGTCATGATACTCCATGGGGACGGGACTGACATAAGTCTGCTCGAAGAAGAAAATATAGACGACATGGACGCTCTGGTCACGGCGACCGGTTTCGATGAAGACAATCTTCTGCTTGCCCTCATGGCGAAGGAAAGAGGCATCGAAGATGTTATCGCGAAGGTAAGCCGCGGCATCTACACAGAGCTGATAAGCAACCTCGGTGTTGATATGGCGCTGAATCCGCTGGACATCACCGTCAGCAATATACTCCGTATCATACAGGGATCGAAGCGTGTCATCTCTTCTGAACTCATACAGGGTCAGGCGGAGATCATGGAACTCGTGGCGGCTCCTCATATGATACTCCTCGGCAAACCGATACGCACACTCAAACTCCCAAAGGGCACACTTATCGCCGCGATAAGACGCGGCAGCGAAGCGATCATACCAAATGGAGATACCGTGATACACGAAGAGGATCATATCATACTGATATGTCTGCTTTCGGAAGTCACGAATCTCGAAAAGGTCCTGCGTACAGGCAGGGATTCTGATGTCGTTGGAAGGTAGGCTGAGTCTGATATGGATCTCAACTTCAAAAGCATTATAAGGATCATCGGGATACTGCTCCTGCTGACCGCCGGGTGCATGATGCTCCCTGTCGCGGTAGGTGTTTTTTATGGTGAGATAGATTCTATACGCGCGTTCGTACGTGTGATTTTCCCATGTGCTATTTTCGGTATAGCGATCTATATCGGTGTAAAGCCTTCTGAAAAAAATATACAAAACCGCGACGGCTATATTATCGTCGCTTTATGCTGGATCGTCGCGTCGCTTCTCGGCGCGCTCCCGTTTTTTATACAGGGCTGCATCCCTCATTATGTTGACGCGTTCTTCGAGACATGCTCCGGCTTCTCGACTACAGGATCTTCTATCCTCACGAACGTAGAAGCTCTTCCGAAGTCTATGCTCTTCTGGAGATCGTTCACGCACTGGATAGGCGGCATGGGGATACTCGTCTTCGCGGTCGCTCTTCTTCCGACGCTCGGTATAGGCGGACAGACTATCGTCAGTGCTGAGACACCGGGCCCGACACTTTCCAAGATCACTCCAAAGATGAGCGATATGGCAAAGACTCTCTATATCATATACGGCATCTTCACAGTGACCGAAATAGCCCTTCTCATGATAGGCGGAATGGATCTGTTCGACGCGAGCGTCCACACATTCGGCACAGTCGGCACAGGCGGTTTCTCAGATTACTCTGACAGTGTAGCTCACTTCAACAGCCCGTTCTGTGAATGGGTCATCACGATCTTCATGATCGCGTCCGGCGCGAATTTCAATCTGTACTATTTAGGCGCTGTACACGGCGTAAGATCTATCTGGAAGAATTCCGAATTCAGGCTTTACATATACATCATCTGCGCGTTTTCCGCGCTGATATCGATAGATCTCATCGCGACGGATACCGTGAGCGGAGTCGCTGATTCTATCCGAGCCGCTTTTTTCCAGGTCGCGTCCATCATCACTACGACAAGTTTCGCCACAGCGAATTATGACCTTTGGCCTACCTTCTGCAAGATGCTGCTGTTCGCTCTGTTCTTCATCGGAGGATGCTCATCATCTACAGGCGGCGGTATAAAAGTCATCAGGATACTTGTCCTGCTGAAGCTGGTAAAAAGAAATATAACACTAAAACTCCATCCTAACGCTCTTTACAACATAAAGGTCGATGGGAATAAAATAGATTCAGATACTATACAGGGAATAGCGAGTTTCACGTTTTTATATGCCGCTGTATTCTTCGGAGTAGCAGCGCTTATCTCACTCGACGGAGGAGATATAATAACAAACCTGTCTGCCGCCGGGACATGTCTCGGGAATATAGGCCCGGGATTCGCGGCAGTAGGACCGTCGATGAACTTCGCGGCTTTCAGCGATATGAGCAAGTGGATCCTGTCATTCACCATGATAGCGGGAAGGCTAGAGCTCTTCACTCTGCTCATGCTGTTCTCGCGCAGATTCTGGAACCCGTACCGTTAAAACGATCACTAGGAGGATAAATGGATTTCCGGTATAAGACAATTTTTAAAACTCTCGGGCTCATGCTCCTTATTTCAGGCATTGCCATGATCCCTTCGCTCCTGTACGCTGCCATCACAAATGACACGGACACGGAGAGAGCTTTTATTGCGACAGCCGGTGTTTCCATCATTATTGGAGGAATGATGCGATTCTTTATTCCTCGCTCCGAACGCGCCTTCCGCACGCGCGACGGATATTTGAGTCTGCTTCTGTGCTGGGTGGTATGCTCTCTGGTCGGCGCTCTTCCGTACCTCCTGTCCGGACAGATAACATCGATCTCCAGCGCGATATTCGAATCAACGGCCGGATATACGACTACAAGCGCGTCCGCTGTTCCGGACACGGTCCTCACAGGCGCGCTGGTACTGTGGAAGGCGACCATGCACTGGATAGGAGGGCTTGGGATCGTCGTATTCACGATATCTATACTCCCTTCATTCGGGACAGGCAGCCAGCGCATCGCGGCGGCAGAGGCTCCGGGCACAGGTATGTACCGGACATCTGCCAGGACATTCGACATATCAAAAATGCTCGTGATATCGTATACAGCCATGACGCTATGCGAATTTCTCATGCTGCTCCTGGGAAGTTCCATGGGCCCTTATGACGCTCTGGTAAATTCCTTCGGCAGCATATCGACTGCAGGACTTCTGCTGCATCAGGGAAGCATCTCGTATTACAGCAGTCTGTATGTCGAGCTCGTCATCGCGTGCTTCACACTGCTCGCGTCGGTCAACTTCCTCATGTACATATACGCTGTCAAAGGTACATGGTCGGAAATAAAAAGGAACCTGGAGCTGAAGACTTATTTCTGCGTCATAGCCGTATGCACGCTGCTCATCACAGTCGATCTGTGGGGCACCGGCACATTCAGCTCACTTGGCAGTTCTCTGAGATACGCCTTTTTCCAGGTTTGTTCATTTAGTTCCACATCGGGATTTTCTATTGGTGATTATAACTACTGGCCTGCTTTCAGTCAGATGATCCTTTTCATCATTGTCCTCGGAGGAGGATGCATAGGATCGACAAGCGGAGGGATCAAGATCATCCGCTGCATCATCATGTGCAAACTAGTATTCAGGGGTTTTTACAGAAGAGTGCATTCACGTTCTGTCCGCGCGATAAAAATAGGCGACCGGGCGATCTCGGGAAAGATGGTATCCGGGATCACATCATTCGCGCTGCTTTTCCTCGGCATATTCGTAGGCACCGCCGTGGTACTTTCACTGCAGGGACTCGATATGTCATCCACCCTCAGCGCCGCCGCTTCACTCCTGACAACGATGGGATCAGGCTTCGGTGTCATAGGCCCATCAGGAGATTATTCGATGTTCTGCGCGCCGCTCAAGCTTTTCATGTCACTGATAATGATAGTGGGGAGGCTCGAGCTTTTCTCGGTATTCCTCCTCTTCATGCCGGAATTCTGGGATCCTAACAAAGCTAAACTCAGATAAGTCTGAAGTTTATCTCACGCTCATCCGTATTCACAGAAGCGACCTTTATTTTCATTTCGTCTCCGAGCGAATATGTATTGTGCGTCCTGCGTCCGATAACGCGATATTTTGCCGGTTCAAAATCATAGTAATCATCGTTCAGGTCATCGAGTCTGATCATGCCTTCTACCGTATTTGGCAGTTCGACATAGATGCCGTATTTCGTCACGCCGGAAATAATGCCGTCATATCTTTCACCCACATGATAAGACATGTACTCGCACTTCTTCAGTTTTTCCACATCGCGCTCCAGCTCGATCGCCGTACGTTCAGTCTCCGAAGAATGCTCCGCCGCGGACTTTGCCTTCTTTTTGAAAGACTTGACTCTCTTCTGATCCGCTTCGTCATTGATGTATGTCTTGATTATCCTGTGTATCATAAGATCCGGATAACGCCTTATCGGCGATGTGAAATGGCAGTAATAATCGAGCGCGAGGCCGTAATGTCCTCTGCATTCCGTACTGTATATCGCCTTCTGCATCGACCGCAGCATGACACTGCTCACGACGTTCTCGTAAGGGTGTCCGCTTACTTTTTCCAGTATCGCGTGGAGCTGTTTCGGCGTGATCTTCTCAGGGCTCCCCTGCAGGGTTATACCAAAGCCTCTCAGGAAAGTCTGGAATTCCTCCATCCTGTCACGGCTCGGCTGCTCATGGACACGATAAACGAACGGAGCTTCCTTAGAAAAGTATTCGCGCGCTACAGTTTCGTTCGCGAGCAGCATGAACTCTTCTATGATCTTATTCGCCGTACGTCTCTCCGCCACTTCGATCTCTACAGCGCTCCCCGTGCTGTCCAGCGTGATCTCCGCTTCCTCGATATCGAAATCCAGGCTGCCTCTTTCATCTTTTTTCTTCGCGAGGATACCTGCAAGTTCATTCATCAGCATTATTTCTTCATAGATGTCATCGTATTTTTCTATCAGCACTTTATCATGATCCTCAATGATATCCGAAACATCGGTATATACCATTCTCTCACACGATCTGATGACGCTCTCATATATCTCATGACGCGCGACATCTCCGTCCGGCGTCACTTCCATATCCACGCTGAGAGTGAGCCTGTTCTCCCCGGGATTGAGACTGCATATCCCGTTCGATAATAGTTCAGGCAGCATCGGGATCACCTGATCCACAAGATAGATACTGTTGCCCCTCTCGAACGCTTCATGATCCAGAGCTCCGTTTTCCGTCACATAGTGACTCACGTCCGCGATATGCACTCCGAGAAGATAATTGCCGTTTTTAAGTTTCTCAACAGAAACAGCATCGTCGAAGTCCTTCGAATCCGCTCCGTCTACTGTGAATATCTTTTTATTTCTAAGATCGCGCCTGCCGTTCATATCCGCTTTCGTGACGCCTCTTCTGAAAGCGTCCTCTGCTTCTTTGTTCACCTTTGTCGGGAATTTGTCCGGCACGTTGTAACGCCTTATGAGCGCTTTTATGTCACCGCCCGGCTCGCCTGCCCGGCTTATGATCTGTGTGATCCTTCCTTCCGCGCTGTTGTTTTTATCCGGGTAACGCGTTATCTCAGCGACGACCTTGTCGCCTCTCTGCGCTCCCCCGAAATCCTTTCTTTTAATGAATACATCATCGTTCTGCTTCTTGTCATCAGGTACCACAAATCCGAATTTTTTGCTCTTTTCGAACGTGCCAACCACTTCCGTGAGCTCACGCGAAACTATACGTGACACTATTCCTTCACGTGACTGTTTCCAGAGATATTCAGGAATAAGATCTACCTCGACCCGGTCTCCGTTCATCGCTCCGTTCATACTGTCCCCGGAAATAAAGATATCTCCAAGTTCATCGTTTTCGTCATCCGTGATCACGAATCCGAAGCCTTTTCTGTGCTTCTGCATCGTGCCCGTCAGAAGCTTTCCGCTCCTCTTTTTTCTATTTCTATTATCTGTCATTTGATTTGACCCTTTCATGCTTTAATTCATGCTCTAAAAAAACTCCCGGGCAGAAGCTCGGGAGTTTTAAGTTTCTTTTGTTTACGATGCGCTTTCAAGCGTAACTATTGCCAGCGACAATACGATATAGCATACCGCTGTCACGATCGTGATCTTATGCAGGATAGCATCATAGCCTTTGCTCTTTTTCTTTCCGAAAAGCTGCTCAGCTCCTCCGCCTATCGAGCCTGACAGGCCCGCGCTGTTACTCTCCTGAAGCAGTATCGCCACAGTGATGATAACACTTATAACTGCTAATATGATCATCAGGACTTTCATCATATCCCTTTTACCTCCGATATATCTGAACTTTTATGTGTAAATGTCTTTTTTCAAAAGCTCTTCTATACTATCACAAGTAACGGGCCAAATCAAGGAGTTTTAGAAATCGATGACTTTCATGAATCTTAACTGTCAACACATATGTTACACTTTGAGAAGTATTCTGATACAACCTG
>CALDNM010000239.1 GCA_937915045.1 uncultured Clostridia bacterium | reverse complement strand
CAACGAAGTAGTGAGCTGACGCCTGACGGTCTCCTCCTTTAAAGTAAAGACAGTTGTTACGTGCGGAGCTTATAGCACCGACGTAATGGATCACTATGTATTTCACTTTGTTTCCGTATCTTGATGACTGGTTGTACCTGCTTATCATCTTATTTATCTTCATTGTTTTCTTTCTCCTCTCTGTTATGGAGCTGCTCAAGAACTGTTCTAAGCTTTGATGGGATCGGAAGCCCCAGGTGCCCGGCGTTCGCTATAAGGCTAAGTCCTTCATTACTTATGTAGAAAAATATGACCGCTGTCCTAAGTACTCCCTCCTGGCCGAGCACGCGGATATCTATGATGTTCGCTATCCCTACAAGCAGAAAGATGAGTACCTTTCTGCATATTCCCTTAAAGCCGACATTGCTCGACAGCTTATGATCGGCTGCGGCGCACATGACTCCCGTGATGTAATCCGTAACTACGAATGCTATAAGTGCGTAAAGGATGCCGTCGCATCCTCCAAGGTAATAACCTATCCAGCCTCCAAGGCCCGTGAATATGACCTGCACCGATGTCCAGAATTCTTTCATTTAAATACCTCCTGTTTTTTGCATAAAAAAAGGGCCCTTGGTAAGGCCCGCTGTTAAAAAGTAATAAGTTTGTTTTCGACTGTCCATGATGTCCCGCTGCTGCCCGGCGGAGTGAGCGTATAGTATATAGGGACGGCTGCACCGCATACTACCTCGCTGAGAGGATAGACGTTTGATCCGCACACTATCTCGGACGTCCCCATGAAAGAACTGTTTGTCGGTATATGCACTATATTAATGAATATCCTGTTATCATCGAACAGGAAGAGTTCGTACACGACCTTGTACTGATCGTCAGTGGAGCTGTAATATGAATAGCCTTCGACTCTCATCTTAAGGAACTTATGTCCTTTAACAGTCCCTTCTTCTCTGTAAACGAAGTAGTCCGCGCCGTCTCTTCTGCATATCTTTATCTGCTCCGAGCTCGCGCCAAGTCCTGTCCAGAGGTTGCCGCTGATGTAAATTGCTGAAGCGGCGGCAGAGCTGTAATTAAACCATGAAACTCCCGCGAATGATTCTGTGCTGTCATCGTTTTTAGTGCCGTTCCTTGAAGTTGTATCCATGAGGGATGTGTTATCAAGATAAGTCTCGATCGCGTCAGCTAAAAGAGTGCCTGTTCCGCTGGCAGAGAAGTTTCCTTTTGAAGCCGTGCATTTATACATATA
The DNA here is from genome assembly GCA_937915045.1 of uncultured Clostridia bacterium. Lineage (GTDB taxonomy): Bacteria > Bacillota > Clostridia > Peptostreptococcales > Anaerovoracaceae > JALCRY01. Next base: position 1,194 of record CALDNM010000239.1, on the reverse strand, counting down.
TCCTTCCATGCCATCAGCTTCCGTGACGGAATATGATGATGACTCAGCACCGTCAATAAGAGTCCATGAAGTCCCTGAGTCGGAAGATACGTACCACTGATACGATGGTTCTGTTCCGGCGTTTCCGGACACCTGAGCTGTAAAGGCTGCTGTTTCCCCCGCCGCGAATATATGACTTTTCACTGATACCTCATAGTTTGGAAACCTGTCAGCATCCGCTGTATAGTTGGCGAGTGCTTCTTCGTCTGTGAGCTGCCTGTTATACACTCTTACCGAGTATATCTTTTTACTGCCGTAATCTTCTCTCTTGTTGAACTGGACAGGAACGGAGCTTACTGCGGGAGTCCCTGCGTCTGAGCCAATAAGGCTGCCGTCAAGATACATTTTCTGCGTCATGTATGAAAATGTGTAACTCCGCCCGATGAGAAGGGAAGCGATATCAGTCCTGCCGTAGCTCCCGCCTCTTGCGGCAAGAACGCCGGTAGAGTATATCCACGATTCTATATTCGTATTTTCATCCGTCTGGCTCCATACAGGGTTGTAGTCATAAAACGCGTCAGGCGCAAAACGCATCTCTATCGTGTAATTTGATAATGCAAAGACTTCAAGCGCCGTTTCGATCCCTGACTGACCGGCTCTTGTGCACACAAGATGATTGTTCCCCCAGGAGGCTGTCCCGGTTATCACTCCGTTGTTCCCGTTTCCCGAAAGATCCGTCCATGAAGCAGAGGCTCCTTCTTCCGCTCCTTTTATACCGTCGAGCCACATGATAAGCCCGTCCTTCAGATAAGGATTGACGACAGGCTGAGGCGCGTCTTCCGATATCTTTGAATGCATTTTTATCCCGAGTCCCATATCAGCTCACCCCTTTTACAAGCGCGTAGACATCCGCTGTCTGAGCTGCCGCAGCGTAGAATGTAAGTGTATTTGCCGTTTTATCGGCGATCATTACCAATATTTTTTCAAATGCCGTGATCTGTTCTGCTGTTGGGATGCCTGATCCCGTGCTGTCCGATATGCCCCACTCGGGGTGCTCGTCCTTTACGGATGTCACGCTTACAGCATTCTCGTAGTAACCTGTATGCGTACTCGATGCTGCCCAGCCGGAAGACGGGATCGTGACAGTAAGAGAGGGCATAATGGCGTCTTTCCATGCGATCCCTCCCGCTCCGTCCGATACCGCTGCCTGCCCGG
>CALDNM010000238.1 GCA_937915045.1 uncultured Clostridia bacterium | reverse complement strand
GTAGTGTTCCTTTTGATCAGCTTCGTGCTGACTCCGCCGAGTGTCTCGATCGAGAGCGAAAGCGGTGTAACGTCGAGGAGAAGTACATCGTTGACTTCACCTGTGAGTACTCCTGCCTGGATCGATGCTCCGATAGCTACGCACTCGTCCGGGTTGATGCCCTTGAACGGCTCTTTGCCTGTGACCTTCTTAACGGCTTCCTGTACAGCAGGGATTCTTGTGGATCCGCCGACGAGGATGACCTTCGCGATATCACTGTTCGAAACGCCGGCATCCTGCATAGCCTTCTTCATAGGTTCGATCGTCGCGCTCACGAGATCTGATGTGAGCTGATCGAATTTAGCTCTTGTAAGATCCATGTTGAGATGCAGCGGACCGTTGTCGTTTACAGTAATGAACGGCAGGTTGATGTTTGTCGTCTGCGCGCTTGAGAGCTCGATCTTAGCTTTTTCTGAAGCTTCTTTAAGTCTCTGGAGCGCCATCTTATCTTTTCTGAGGTCGATGCCGTTTTCTTTTCCAAACTGATCAGCAAGATAATTCATGACTGTATTGTCAAAATCATCGCCGCCGAGCTTAGTGTTTCCGTTTGTAGCGAGTACTTCAAATACTCCATCTCCGAGTTCGAGGATGGATACATCGAATGTACCGCCTCCAAGGTCATATACAAGGATCTTATGTGATCCTTCTTCTTTATCAAGTCCATAAGCAAGGGATGCTGCTGTAGGCTCGTTGATTATTCTTTTTACATCGAGTCCCGCGATCTTGCCCGCGTCCTTTGTCGCCTGTTTCTGCGAATCAGCGAAGTAAGCCGGAACTGTGATGACAGCTTCTGTGACTTTTTCTCCGAGATAAGCTTCAGCGTCTGATTTGAGCTTGCCGAGTACCATAGCAGAAATGTCCTGAGGTGTATATTTCTTGCCGTCGATAACGACTTCATGGTCTGTGCCCATATATCTCTTTATTGATGAGATCGTTCTGTCAGGGTTTGTGACTGCCTGTCTTTTAGCTGTCTCTCCGACGAGCCTCTCACCGCTTTTTGTGAATCCAACGACAGATGGAGTAGTTCTTGCTCCTTCAGCGTTTGTTATAACTGTTGGTTCTCCTCCTTCAAGTACTGCTACACAAGAGTTTGTAGTACCAAGGTCTATACCGATTACTTTTCCCATAATTTTATCTCCTTTATTTATTTGTGTTTTATTGAATCATGCTGACTGTCAGTTCGCGACTTTGACCATAGACGGTCTTACGACTCTTCCCTTCAGCATATATCCTTTCTGCATTACTCCCGATACATGACCGCTCTCATACTCATCGGTATCTTCGGTCATGACCGCGTTGTGGAAATTAGGATCGAACACTTCTCCGATCGCCTTTATCTCCTCTACTCCGGTCTTGTCAAGCACACCCTTGAGCTGATCGAAGATCATCTGCATGCCTTCTTTGAAGCCTTCCTGGCCTTCATCGGCATCCTGCTCCAGAGCTCTTTCGAAGTTATCCATGACTTCGAGAAGCTGTCCTACGATTTCCGCGTTCGCGTACGCAAGCGTATCACTTCTCTGTTTCTGGGATCTCTTCTTGAAATTCTGGAAATCAGCCATGAGTCTCAAGTATTTTGTATTGAGATCTTCATCGTCCTCTTTTTCTTCTTTCTCTTCTTCTTTGTTATCTTCATTATCTTGATCTTCATTTTTATCAGAACCGTCTTCCGGGGTTTCTTTTTCCTCTTCGGCCGATCCCTGATCTAGATCTTCTGTTGCTTCTTTTTTCTGATCCTCCTCAAGATCTTTAGTCTTGTCTTCAGCGTCATTCTTCGTCATCTTCTGATCTGTCATCCTGTTCATCGCCTCCTGTCAGTTTAAAAGTTTTACTAAGATTATCCGTCATGAAATCTATCACCGATGTTACGTTATCGTATTTCATTCTGGTCGGACCTATGACTCCCAGTTTCCCGATGAGTTTTCCGTCCACCCTGTATGAGGCAGTGATCAGACTGACGTCGTTCATATCATCCTCGTTGTTTTCGGTGCCTATAGTTATCATCATTCCATCTTCACGGGAGATCAGTTTCTTTTTGAACTCATCTTTCTTATTGATCATCTCCATAAACATCTTTGCCCTGTCGAGATCGTTGTATTCCGGAATGTTGAATATATTGGTAAGGCCGTCCATGTAGAGATTCGCGTTCAGCATCTTCTCCAGCGTCTTCATGAAATCTGGCATCACGTTTCTTGTAAGGCCGTTCATCGCTTCGATATCCGTCTGGAATGAAGTGATTATATCTCCTGTGAGCGCTTCACTGATGGTCTTGCCTTTATAACTGTAAGTCATCGATTTTGAGAGTATCCGCAGCATCTGTTCGTCATATTCGTCGTTCAGTCTTACCGCGTTGTTCTGCACCTTCCCGTTTTCGGAAACGATCATCAGAACGACAGTATTCTCATCTACCGGAAGCAGCTGGATAAATTTGAGCTTCTCCATCTCTTCATTCGGTGTCATCGCGAACGCTGTCAGATGAGTGATATTCGAAAGGATATGCGCAGCATGCTCGATCGTCTGATCGAGCTCGGTCACATTATCATAAAGTTCCTGCGCTATCCTGTTCTTCTGATCATCGCTGATCTCCTTCTTTTTCATAAGCTCATTGACGTAAAGTCTGTACGCGCTTTCTGAAGGTACCCTTCCGGCGGAAGTATGCGGATGCGTAAGGAACCCCATATCTTCAAGATCGGACATCTCATTCCTTATAGTCGCCGGGCTCACACCCAGATCGTACTTCTTGGATAAAGATCTCGATCCTACAGGCTCCGCAGTTTCCACAAAGTCGTGGATTATGGCCTGCAATATTTTTAGTTTCCTTTCGTTCATACTCATAACGATTCCCTCTTGCTGTTAGCACTCTTTTGTTCTGAGTGCTAATCATATTCTTAATTTACCATTATGACCGTTTAAAGTCAACACCTTTACATTATTTTTTTCTCTTTCATATAGTTCGCAAGTGAAAAAAATAATCTCCGGATCGGAAGCTCGCCGGGGAGCTTATCACTTGATCCAATGGAACTTTTCGATCATCCGCCATTCTTCCATTGAATCGAGTGGGTTTGCGGGGTCGGGCAGCCGGGATCAGGTGAAAA
>CALDNM010000237.1 GCA_937915045.1 uncultured Clostridia bacterium | reverse complement strand
CCTACACGACGCTCTTCTGATCTCATCGAAGAGATCGACGGGACGATGTCGCACATACTGAAGTCGGCAAGGCTCGATCAGATCTATGTGCTGGCAAATCCGAACCTCGGCTTCGAGACAAAACCCGAAGACGTCATCAGCGGCCTCAAGAAGCTGGACGAGATGATGGGCGGTTTCGCGAAGATCGGAAGCGTGTGCGTCAGACGCGACATATATAAGGAAGTTAAAAACGGGACAGATAAATATGTCTTCCCGATGGATCTATATTTCAAGTACGAGTGGGAATAAAAGCCCAATCAACTAAAACAATCAAGAAGCAAAAACACAAGCAATCAAAATCAAAGCAAGAGCCAAAACTCAAGCAATCAAAAGCAAGCAAGAGCCAAAACTCAAGCAATCAAAAACAAGCAAGAAGCAAAAACTCAAGCAATCAAAAAGCAAAGCAAGAAGCAAAAACTCAAGCAATCAAAAGCGAAAGCAAACAAGCAAAACTCAATTAATCAAGAAGCCAAATCATGCGAATAATAAGGAGGCAATGCAGATGGGAAAAGTCGAAATCAACGTGGAAGCATGCAAGTCATGTGAGTACTGCGTGATCTCGTGTCCGAAAAAAGTACTAGCGGTCGGAGACCAGGTCAACTCTAAAGGATATCTTTACGTAGTTGCCGCGGAGCCGGAGAACTGCATAGGGTGCGCGATGTGCGCGCAGATGTGTCCGGAAGCAGCAATCGAAGTGTGGAAATGATTGGAAAGGAGAGACAAACAATGGGAGAACAACGTGTTTTCATGAAAGGCTGCGAAGCAATCGCCGAAGCAGCTACAAGAGCAGGATGCCGTTTTTTCGCGGGATATCCGATCACTCCGCAGAACGAGATACCGGAATACTTCGCGAGAAGAATGCCTGAAGTGGGCGGTACATTCGTTCAGGGCGAAAGTGAAGTCGCGTCCGTGAACATGCTTTACGGAGCGGCGTCGACGGGGATCAGAGCCATGAGCTCATCGTCGAGCACAGGCATCAGCCTTTACAGCGAAGGAGTATCGTACAGCGCGTCGGCGCGTGTGCCGATCGTGTACGTGAATGTAGTAAGGGGAGGCCCGGGGATCGGAGCGATCCAGCCTGCGCAGCAGGATTATTTCCAGGCGACCAAGGCGTCGGGCAATGGCGGTTTCAGGATGATAGTCCTCGCGCCGTCGACAGTGCAGGAATGCGTCGACATGGTCTACGAGGCGTTCGACCTCGCGGCCAGAGATCAGAACCCTGTACTCGTACTCACTGACGGAGTAGTCGGGACAATGATGGAGCCGGTGGTATTACCGCCGATGAAAACTGACGCGGAACTCGCGAAGCTCAGAGAAGCGTACGCGGACAGAGCGATCGTCGGACACCCGCTCGGACAGCAGGCTTACTGCAGACCGGGAAGCGTCGGAAATGGACAGGAAGCTGTCAACATCGAAGCCGCGAAGCTCTACGACACTTGGGACAAGGATATCAGAGTCGAAAATCGGATGACAGATGACGCGGAGATCATCATCGCGTCTTACGGCATCTCGGCCCGCATATCGGAAGTCGTCATAAGAGAACTCAGAAAAGAAGGCGTGAAGATCGGCATGATAAGACCGATTACAGTTTCGCCGTTCCCGTACCAGGCGTTCGAGGACATAGATTTCGGAAGAGTCAAAGGCATCCTTGATGTCGAGATGTCGATCCCGGCGCAGATGAAATGGGACGTCGAATACGCGGTGCACGGAAGATGCCCGATCAAGGAATGTCTCAGATCCGGCGGACAGCTTCTGACAAATGATCAGGTGATGGCCGCTGCGCGCGAGCTGATAAAGGAGGTGCTGTAATGGAGAAGGTTTATAAGAAGACGCTCGGGGTACTGCCCGACACAGTCTCCGGTTTTTGCCCGGGCTGCATGCACGGGACAGTACACAAATTGATCGGTGAAGTCGCGGAAGATATGGGCAAACTCGACAAACTCGTAAGAGTCGAGGGCGTAGGATGCTGCGGACTCGGACAGTTCTACGTATCATGCGACGAGACGATCGCGGCTCACGGAAGAGCTTGCGCGGTCGCGACGGGCATCAAGAGAAGCAGCCCGGATTCGCTCGTTTACACATATCAGGGAGACGGCGACCTTGCGGCGATCGGCCTCGCGGAAACGATGTCGGCAGCCAACAGAGGTGAGAACATAAGCGTCATATTCGTCAACAACGGCATATACGGCATGACCGGCGGACAGATGGCGCCAACTACATTACTGGGAATGAATTCGACGACGACGCCGGGAGGCAGGAACGCGGAAGAGCACGGTTACCCGATGCACATGTGCGAGATCCTGAACCAGCTGACAGCGCCGACGTACCTCGTGAGGACTTCGGTGGACACGCCGCAGAATGTCATCAAGACGAGGAAGGCGATCAAAAAGGCGTTCCAGAATCAGCTCGATGAAAAGGGATTTTCGATGGTAGAGATCGTTACTTCATGCCCGACGAACTGGGGACTCAGCCCGCTCGACTCGCTGGATTTCCTGAGAGATAAAATGTTCGCGGAGTATCCGCTCGGCGTAGTGAGAGATAAATAGGAGGCACACAATGGAAAGAAATTTGATGATAGCCGGCTTCGGCGGCCAGGGTGTGATGACTATGGGCAAACTGCTTTCGCAGGCGACATGCGACGCGACGGATCTCAATGTAACGTTTTTCCCGTCGTACGGGGCGGCGATGCGCGGCGGCACATCCAATTGTTATGTCGTGATCTCGGATGAGAGTATCGGCGCGCCGGTCAGCGACATGGTGGACGATCTGGTAGTAATGAACGGTCCGTCTCTTCAGAAATTTATTGGCGATCTGAAGGCGGGCGGCACGTTGTTCATCAACAGCTCGATAGTTAAAGACAAGATCGAAAGAGATGATATATCGGTAGTGTCCGCTCCGGTAACGGAGATGGCGATCGACATGGGCAACCCAAGAGCGCTCAACATCATAATGCTCGGCGTCTACATCGGTTACACAAAAGCGGTCGACGAGGCCGTCATCCTGAAAGGGATCGAGCACAAGTTCGAGAAGAAACAGAAGCTCATCCCGCCGAACATCGAGGCGTTCAATAAAGGGCTCGAGATAGGCAAGAGCCAGGTGAAATAACCCATAATATATCTGATAGATAATGTCTGATAGCAAATATCTAACAATATATATCTGATAATAAGTATCTGATAGGATAACTATAGGAACAAGTAACAAGCGAGAAGCCGCCGGGCAGCCGGCGGTTTTTTTTCGCAAAAAATGTGATGAGCTTGCGATTTTACCTTATAAAAATGTGAGGAAATCGCTGATTTTGGGTCAAAAAATGTGAGGAATTCGCGGATTTAGGGTCAAAAAATGTGAGGAAAAGAGTGAAAGCGTTGGAATTACATGATATAATGCAGTTATGAGGAAAGCGGGAGGTGACAAGCGATGTATCTGAAACGCAAAATAGATAAATATCTGCATGAATGGAAAGCGGACAAAAATCATAAACCTCTGATTATAAGAGGTGCCAGGCAGATCGGGAAAACAGAATCGATACGCCATTTTGCTGACGCGGAATACGGCAATGTTATTTATATAAACTTCGCGCTGGAGAAAAAATACGCATCGGTAGTAAGCGATGGATATGAGGTTTCCAACATTATAAAGAACATTACTCTGATCGATCCGGAGAAGAAATTCGTCGAAGACGACACGCTTATAATATTCGACGAGATACAGGAGTATCCCGATATCGCTACATCACTAAAGTCATTCAGGATCGATGGGAGATACGATGTCATATGCAGCGGATCCATGCTGGGGATCAATTACAAAAAGATACACAGCAACAGCGTCGGATCGAAAACGGACTATCAAATGTTCTCGATGGACTTCGAGGAATTTCTGTGGGCGAAAGGTTACACGGACGAACATGTGGAGGAGATACTGTCTCACATGAAGGCGCTTAGGCCGTTCAGTGAAACTGAGATGAATGTGTTCAAAGGACTGTTCCTGGATCATTGCGTGCTTGGCGGGATGCCTGAAGTGATCAGGACGTACATCGAGAACGGCAGCTTCTCAGGAACATTGGAGATACAGGAACAGATCGGTCTGGATTACGAAGAAGACGCGAGGAAGTACGCTGAAGGGCTGGAACAGACGAAGATCATCAGCGTATACAGAAGCGTCCCGAGCCAGCTCGCGAAGGAAAACAAAAAGTTCCAATATAATAAAATCAGTAAGAACGCAAGGTCGAGGGAATATACGGGGTGCATAGAATGGCTCGCGGACGCGGGTCTCATAAGTGAGTGTTACTGCCTCAACTATCCGGAGCTCCCGCTGAAAGGGAACTACGACGCGTCGAAATTCAAACTGTATTATCCCGACACCGGACTTCTGGTAGCGTCTCTCGATGAAGAGGCTCAGCAGGATCTGAGGATGAACAAAAACCTTGGAGTATACAAAGGCGCGCTGTACGAGAACTTCGTAGCGGAAGCATTCCTGAAACAGGGACTTGGACTTTATTACTACAAAAAAGAGACTTCGTCGCTCGAAGAGGATTTCTTTGTGAGGACGCAGGACAAACTCATACCGGTGGAGGTGAAATCAAACGATGACCGTTCGAAATCACTGACCGCGCTGATAAAGAATGAAAAATACAGCGACATCAGCTGCGGGATCAAACTCGCGGACAGCAATGTCGGCTTCGCGAACGGGATATATACGTTCCCATATTTCTGCGCGTTCCTGATCAAGAGATATCTGGCGATTCAAAACCCGGCCTGACGCGTTGCGAATGCGCCTAAAATACGCTATGATTTAGGCGATAAATAGTAAATGATAAAGAAAAGGAGGACGCATATGGAATTTGATTATGATAAAGAGTGCGAACGCATGCGGGAGAAGAACGAGAAATATATAGATGAGTTTGTGGCTGATCTGAATAAAGCAGGTCTGTCGCCAAAGACGATAGAGAGACATCGCAGCAATGTGGATTTTTATATCAACCAATATCTCTTCACGTATGATGTGCTGGAGATGGAAGAAGGCTGCAAAAAACTAGATGATTTTTTCGGATATTATTTCATAACCAAATGTATGTGGTCGACGCCGGGAGAGATAAAAAGTACAGCGGCCAGTTTCAAGAAGTTCTACAAATGCATGCTGGCAAACGGGCACATCAAAAAGGAAAGTTACGATGAGCTTTGTTATACGATCAAAGAAGAAATGGAGGACTGGCAGGCGACCTGCGCGGCTTACGATGACCCTTCGGCGGAGGATCCTTTTGATATTTTCTTTTGATTCGCTGAGCTTTCGGAATTAAGAAACGAGGTGCGATATGTATTATCCAAAGCCATTATCGGAAAAAAGTTTGGACAAGCTATACAAAGAATCGGGGCTTACAACAGAGCAGACTGATTTCCTGCATAAGCTGTTCTGTGCTGCCGCGAATCTTTACGGTGTGATCCCGCTCGCGCATCTGTGGGAGGTATATAAAGACCTGTCTGAAAAGGCAGATGTGCCAAAAGTGAAGAGAAAAGATATGATCGCGTTTTCGGGGATCGCTCGAAGAGAAGTGCAGCCGTATTATGTGTCGGAAATAGACGAACTGTATACTGAGGAAAAGAGAAAGGATCTGGACCGGCAGATCATTTTGCGCTCGCTGATCAGATCAGGGGGCGGAGGCCTTGTTGTTTTTTATGATCTCGTGGAGAAGCAGTTTGAAAAGCCGTATTATGTGCCGGAAGATCTTCTTGATTTTGCGGAGATAAAGGAAACAGAGGAAAATCGAAAACTGCGGACATTTTTGGGGAACCTGAGAGTGACAGAAAAAGAAGTTACTGACGCATTTGGCAAGGTGACAAAATGCAGGCACACCGGGAAAAAACTCAAGAATTTTTCGTACTTCAATAAATATGAACAATTTGAAGTGGATTATTATGGCGGAAAGACAGCGGGTCATAAGCGTAATGAAAAACTGCTTCGCGAGCATCTGGAAAGATACCGCGGCACAGAGGCGGAGAAGCTTACAAGAAAAATACAATTCAAAGTAACGACCGGATCCGACAGCCCAACATACGTTATAAAAAGCCTGGTGGAGGAACTTCAGGAAGTTGGAGTGGTGCTGGATATAAAGCTAGTTGAAGAACTCACAAAGGTCATATATGAATATAATAATAACAGCCAGCTCATGCAGAATCGCGGCTGGAAGCCTGTAGAACTGCGGGCAGCGATGCCGCCCGGCGATGGCCCGAAAATCATCAAAATGGGCCCCGGACTAAAGCAGCTTATAAAAGATGGAGAGATCGACCTGGACGAATATCGAAGGATGGTCGAAGCGCAGGGATTTAAGCTGGAAGAATAAGAACGTATGTTTGCTTTTTACCTCGTTCTGAGATATAATGGCCGTATCGGCTGAGGAATATCGGAGGGAGGAGAAAGTCATGCGTGAAAAATATTATCTTTGTATCGACTTGAAGTCCTTCTATGCCTCCGTCGAGTGCGTGGAGCGCGGGCTGGATCCGATGACCACGGATCTCGTTGTGGCTGACCCGGAGAGGAGCGACAAGACTATCTGTCTTGCTGTGTCGCCGTCGCTCAAGGCGAAGGGCGTGAAAAACAGGTGCCGCGTTTTCGAGATCCCGAAGACCATGGAATATATCATGGCCCCTCCGCGCATGCAGAAATACATCGATTACGCCGCGGAGATCTACGGCATCTATCTCAAATACATTTCAAAGGATGACATCCACGTCTACTCTGTCGACGAGGCGTTTATTGACGTGACTCCGTATCTTTCGGTCTACCATAGAAGCGCCAAGGAGATGGCAGTAATGCTGATGGACAAGGTCGCGAGCGAAACGGGTATCCGCGCGACGGCCGGGGTGGGTACGAATTTATATCTCACGAAGATCGCGCTCGACATCACCGCTAAGCATTCGCCGGATTTCATAGGGATACTGGATGAGTTCATGTTCCGCGAGAAGCTCTGGGAGCATCGGCCGCTCACGGATTTCTGGCGCATCGGGAAAGGCACCGCGAGGAAGCTCGAGAGCATGGGCATATATACAATGAAGGAACTCGCGCATATGGATGAGGACATTCTTTACGGAAAGTTCGGGATCGACGCGGAGCTCCTCATAGATCACGCGTGGGGAAGAGAGACGACCGAGATCGCGGACATAAAAAAGTATCAGCCGAAGACCACGAGCCTTACGGGTGGGCAGGTGCTGATGAGGGATTACAGCTTTGAAGAGGGAAGGCTCGTGCTTCGCGAGATGACGGATCAGCTGTGCCTTGACATGACAGCGAAAGGAGTCGTGACACAGTCGGTCACGATATACGCCGGCTACTCGAACAAGCTCGGGATGGCGCCGGCGCGGGGGACGGCTTCGATCTCCGCGCCTTCGAACGCGGCGTGTGTGATCGTGCCGGAAGTGCTTGCCGTGTACGACAGGATGATGGATCACGATAAACCTGTCCGCCGCTTCAATGTGTCGTGCAACGAACTGGTGCCGGATACCGGGAGCGCGCAGCTTTCATTTTTCGATACCATGGATGACAGCCTTGTCGAGCGCGATAAAAAGATCCAGGAGACCATGCTCGACATCAAGTGCAGATATGGAAAGAACGCGATGTTCAAAGGCATGGACCTTCAGGGAGCGGCGACGACTCTCGAGCGCAACAGGCAGATCGGGGGACATAAAAGTGGAGAATAGAAATGGCGCGAGGAGGGGGAAGATGCCGCAGGCGCAGAGGGCAAAACAGTTCATGCCGTTCGCCGCGCTGACCGGATTCCAGGCCGCGCTCAGGAAAAAGGAAGACGAACTCGGACTCACAGCAAGGCCCGCGCTCTCCGATGAGATGGCCGAGGAGATAGACCGCGCGCTTGCGGGTCTCACG
>CALDNM010000236.1 GCA_937915045.1 uncultured Clostridia bacterium | reverse complement strand
CGGCAGAGTCAAATATGAGGAGATGGATCCTGCCCGCGAGGGGATGGGATCGGATGAAATGAAAAAGATAGTGATAGCGGCGAGGGAGAAACAGATAAAGAGATATTCGGAAGACGATATTTTTTTCAACTCTCAGCTAACACCGAGACTGCAAAGAAAATACTGCGCTCTTGGCGCTTCGGAGCGAAGTTTCATGGAAGAAGCTTATGACAAATTGGCGCTCAGTATGCGGGGCCACAATAAGATCATCAAGATCGCGAGGACTATCGCGGATATTGATGGAGAAGAGGATATTACTGTAAAAGCGCTGGCGGAAGCCATACAATACAGAAAGGTGCTGGAAAAATAAAATGGAAATCAAATGTGTCAGGAGAGAGGATAGTGATTTTCCTGCTCTCCTTAAAAAGATAGCTCAGCCGCCGAAGCAGCTGTTTTATATAGGAAACATAGAGCTCACAGAGACGCTGTGCGTTTCTATAGTCGGCTCGAGGAAGTGTACGGAATATGGAAGGTGGGCGGCGTCACGTCTGGCAGAAAGGCTTGGCGAACACGGTGTCACGGTAGTGTCCGGCATGGCGATGGGCATTGACAGCGCCGCTCACAGAGGCGCGATAAAGGGAAACGGCAAAACGATCGCTGTGCTTGGAAGCGGCGCGGACATCTGTTTCCCTTCTTCAAATAAGAGACTTAAGCAGATAATCGAGGAAGACGGTCTTGTGATCACGGAATATCCGCCGGGAACCAGGCCGAGCAGATACACATTCCCGCAGAGGAACAGGATCATAAGCGGTCTGTCGGTCGCTACTGTCATAGCGGAAGCGGGGCTGAACAGCGGAGCTCTGATAACGGCAGGACTTGCCGATGAGCAGGGACGCGCGCTGTACGCGATACCGGGAAATATAAATAGTATATACAGTATCGGAGGCAACGCGCTCATACGTGACGGCGTGCAGCCGCTCGTTGTGCTGGACGATATCCTGAAAGATCTGGACATAAAAAGGCATGAGGGAGTGGATGAGAAATGGAGCCTCGGAGAAGATGAAAAGAAGATACTTTCAGTGATCGAAAAAGGCGGTGAAGTCACATATGATCACATCTCGGAACGCGCGGGGCTGCCCGCCGGAGATGTCAGCGGGATCGTCACTGTGCTCGAAATGAAAGGACTGGTCTATACGGCGCTTGGGAAAATATTTGTTGCAAAATAAATTCAATGGGGTATAATTTGACACTATAAGAACAGGCACCGATAGACGGAGGAAAGAAAGTATGGCAGAAACTGCTAAGAAAAAGACAGCAGGAAAAAAGAAAACAGCGGCAAAAAAGAACCTTGTCATAGTCGAGTCACCATCCAAAGCGAAAGCTATTGGAAAGTTTCTCGGAAGCAGATACAGGGTCGTTGCTTCTGTTGGACATGTGAGAGATCTTCCGAAGAGTAAACTCGGAATAGACATAGAAAATGATTTTGAGCCTCAGTACATAAACATAAGAGGCAAGGGCGACGTCATCAAGATGCTCAAAAAAGAGGCAAAGGCCGCGAACAAGATATATCTTGCTACCGACCCGGACCGTGAGGGAGAAGCCATATCGTGGCATCTGGCGTATATCCTCGGCATAGACGAGACCTCGCCATGCAGGATAGAGTTCAACGAGATAACGAAGAACGCTGTGAAGGAAGCAATAAAGACTCCGAGGGCGATCAATCTTAAACTGGTCGACGCGCAGCAGGCAAGACGTGTGCTTGACAGACTGGTCGGATATGAGATCAGTCCGCTTCTGTGGAGAAAAGTCAGAAGAGGGCTCAGCGCGGGAAGAGTACAGTCGGCCGCTCTGAAAATAATATGCGACAGAGAAAACGAGATCAAAGCGTTCGTACCGGAAGAGTACTGGACGATCACAGCTGATTTCAAAAAAGATAAAAAATTCAGCGCGAAGCTCATGCAGCACGACGGGAAGAAAGTCGTTATACGCAACAAGGAAGAGGCGGACGCGATACTTGCTGAGCTCAGGGGCAGCGATGAGAGCATAGGATCAGGATCGTTCATCATCAGCAAACTGACAGAGACTGAAAGGCGCAGGAAACCTATGCCGCCGTTCACGACGAGCAGCATGCAGCAGGAAGCCGCGAACAGGATAAACTTCAACACAAAGAAAACCATGATGATCGCGCAGCAGCTTTATGAGGGCGTAGACGTGAAGAGATCAGACATTGCCGGACTCATCACGTATATCAGGACCGATTCGGTCAGGACCTCCGAGGAAGCAAAAGCAGCCGCGAGAGATTTCATCACTTCGGAATACGGCGATGAGTATTACAGCAATAATTTTTATTCCAACAAAAAAAAGGAAGTCCAGGATGCTCATGAAGCTATCAGGCCGGCGAGGATCGATCTGAAACCGGATGACATCAAGGACATGCTTTCCAATGATCAGTACAAACTTTATAAACTCATATGGTCCCGCTTCATGGCGAGCCAGATGAGTCCTGCGGTTTACAATGGCGTCACAGCGGATATAATGAATGGTGACTACCTTTTCAGAGCGACAGGGTCGAAACTCAAATTCGACGGATTCATGAAGGCCTATTCCTCGAACAAAGAGGATGATAATCTTCTTCCGCACCTTGAGCAGGGAGAGACTCTTGTTCCTGAGGAAGTGAAGGGAGATCAGAGTTTCACACAGCCGCCGGCAAGATTCACCGAAGCATCGCTTGTAAAAGCGCTTGAGGAGAAGAACATCGGACGTCCGAGTACTTACGCGCCTATCGTTGGGACACTTCTCGCGAGAAGATACGTGCAGCGTGAAAAGAAAAATCTCGTTCCGACCGATCTCGGGTTCATCGTCACTGCGATGATGGAAGAGTACTTCAAGGAGATAGTGGATACGGGATTCACGGCCGATATGGAAGACAGACTCGACTCGGTCGAAGTCAGAGATACGGACTGGAAAGATATAATAAGAGATTTCTATAAAGATTTCGAAAAAGAACTCAAAAATGCGGACGAGAAGATCGAGAAGGTGGAGTTCGAAGATCAGGTGACTGATGAGATCTGTGAAAAGTGCGGAAAGCCGATGGTGATAAAGCATGGCAGATTCGGGACGTTCCTGGCGTGCAGCGGCTATCCGGAATGTAAAAATACGAAGGCGATCGTCAAGTCGACCGGAGTACCATGCCCTGTATGCGGGAAAGATATCGTTGAAAGACGCAGCAAACGCGGAAGGATATTCTATGGATGCAGCGGTTTCCCTGACTGCAAGCAGATGTACTGGGACAAACCGGTGAACGAGAAGTGCCCGAAGTGCGGAGCGCTGCTCGTAGAGAAAAAATCAAAGAAAGTAAAATATGCGTGCTCAAACAGCGAGTGCGATTATAAAATATACCGAGCGGATGAGAACACTCAGGAATAAATGGAGGTAAAGGATATGGTAGAATTTCATGCTACGACTATATGCGCGGTCAGAAGAGGACCTGACGATGTCTGCATGGCAGGCGACGGCCAGGTGACCATGGGGGAGACCGCGATCATGAAAATGGGAGCGAAGAAGGTATCGACTATATACAAGGGGAAAGTACTCGTGGGATTCGCGGGCTCTGTAGCCGACGCGTTTACACTCAGAGAAAAATTCGAAGATAAACTTGAAGAGCACGGAGGCAATCTGAAGAGGGCTGCTGTAGCGCTCGCTCAGCTTTGGAGAAGTGACAGAGGCATGAGAGGCCTTGAAGCGCTGATGATCGTAGCTGACAAAGAAGGCATGCTCGTTCTTTCCGGCAACGGAGAAGTCATCGAACCGGATGAGGATTTCGTAGCTATTGGCTCAGGCGGGAACTATGCTTACTCGGCGGCTAACGCGCTTTTCAATCACACGGATATGAACGCGGAAGAGATCGCCAGAGAATCTCTAAGGATCGCGTCCACGATTTGCGTATATACGAACAGCAATATCTCTTCTGTTAAACTTGGACCGGATCAGGACAAGCTGGAGCAGACAGAGATAAAGCAGATATCTGATAGATAGAGGAGGTCAAAAACATGGCAGGAAAGTTATATAACATGACCCCGAAAGAAATTGTCGAGGCACTTGATAAATACATCATCGGACAGGACGAAGCAAAAAAATCGGTAGCTGTAGCTCTGAGAAACAGATACAGAAGAAGTCTCCTCTCCGATGATATGATGGAAGAAGTCACACCTAAAAATATACTTATGATGGGGCCTACAGGTGTAGGTAAAACAGAGATCGCGAGAAGGCTTGCGAAACTCATGGACGCGCCTTTCGTAAAAGTCGAAGCCACGAAATTTACTGAAGTAGGATACGTTGGAAGAGACGTAGACTCCATGGTAAGAGATCTGGTCGAAGCGTCGATCAGGATAACGAAGGCTTCCAAGCTTGAAGAGAAGTATGTTGTAGCTGAAGAGATCGCGGAAGAAAAGATCATAGACGCGATCGTACCCGGCAGCAAAAAGGCGGGAAGCGACAAGCATGACGGTCCATTCGATTTCATACTGAACAACGGCGGCTATCAGAGTCAGAAGCAGCAGTATGAGCAGGAGCAGCAGAAAAAGATCGCAGAGGAAACAGAGGCTGCCAATAAGGGAGACACAGGGCTCCAGAGAGAACAGGTAAGACAGCAGCTCAGAGACGGTAAACTCGATGAACAGTATGTAGAGATCCAGGTCACAGACAATCCGAAGAGCAACGAGCTCGATATGAGCAACGAAGGCATGGGTATCGCGATCGGCAATATATTCGGCGATATGATGCCTAAAAAAGTCAAGGACAAGAAGGTCAAGGTCAAGGAGGCCAAGAAGATACTGAGAGAGCAGGAAGCTCAGAATCTTATAGATATGGATCAGGTGACGGAAGAGGCTCTTGAGAATGCTGAGCAGAACGGCATCATATTCATAGATGAAATAGATAAGATAGCGGGAGGCTCGACATACAGCTCGGGAGCTGACGTATCGAGAGAAGGAGTCCAGAGAGATATCCTTCCTATCGTTGAAGGAAGCGTTGTCAATACAAAGCACGGACCTGTCAAAACAGATCACATGCTGTTCATAGGCGCGGGAGCTTTCAGCACATCGAAACCGGAGGACCTCATACCTGAGCTGCAGGGACGTTTCCCGATCAGAGTAGAACTTGAGAATCTCAATGAAGAAACTTTTGAAAAGATCCTTACGATACCGCAGAACGCGCTCATCAAGCAGCAGATAGCTCTGCTGGAGACTGAAGGAGTCAAGATAGAATTTACTGACGATGCCATAAAAGAGATCGCCCATATGGCGTTCCTCATGAATGAGCAGACTGAAAATATCGGCGCGAGAAGACTTCACACTATCCTTGAGAAGCTGCTCGAGGATATCTCGTACAATCTGCCGGATCCCGAAAAGGAAAAGATCGTGATCGACAGAGAGTATGTAGATCAGAAGTTCGCGGAGAAGATCCATCCGGTAGAACTGGATAAATTCATCCTTTAAACGCGAGAAAAAGAATAATATCGAGTATTACAGAAGAGCGGGCGATCCCCGCTCTTTTTATGAAAACTCTAAGTACAACTTGTTCCAATTGTTCACCCATAAACAACTTTTCTAAAAAATCTAAAATATCTCTTGAAACTAAGAAAAATTGTGCTATAATTCAGTATTATATGTATTGGAGAACTATTTTCGACTATTTGAATTAAGGAGAATATAAAATGGAAACAGATATTTTATCGAAAGTAAGAAAGATCAACTGGATCCTTCAGGAAGCGCCAAAGGGCGATTTCTCTTTCAGCGAGCTGTGTGAGATACTCAGCAAACAGTCAGATTCCAACGTCTACATCTGCAATGTGAACGGAAAAGTCCTCGGTGTATATTACACCAGACTGCAGGACAAATCCGACATGGTCGTCGACGAAAAGACAGGCATGGAGAAATTCCCGCCTGACTATAACGAGAGACTTCTCAAGATCAGCAAGACCATGGCGAACGTACAGGATGAATCTCTTCTTGAGATATTCCCGCATGACGAAAATACTAAAGAAAAATTCCACACATTCATTCCTATCACAGGAGGCGGAAAGAGATGGGGCACGATGCTCCTGACGAGATATGAGCCTGCTTATACAGACGAAGATCTTGCTCTCGCTGAGATAGGAGCGACTGCTGTAGGACTTGAGATACAGAGACTTAAAAATATCGAAGAAGAAGAAGAACAGAGAAATGAAGAGGTGGTCAAGATGGCCATCAGAACACTCTCGTATTCAGAGAATGAAGCTGTACAGAGGATATTCGAGGAACTCGACGGAGAAGAAGGCATACTCGTAGCCAGCAAGATAGCGGACAGATCAAGGATCACAAGATCGGTCATCGTGAACGCGCTCAGAAAACTCGAGAGTGCCGGAGTCATCGAATCGAAATCGCTCGGCATGAAGGGCACACATATCAAGGTCCTCAATCATAAATTCTATGAACAGCTCGAAAAGATGAAAGAGTAATGCTGAAATTCGGAAAAGACAACGAAGTCATAACAAGAGAAAAGGAAAGAGTCGTGCTTGTTGGCGTCAGGACCGGAAGCGAGGACATGTCGTATTCGATGTCGGAACTTTCCGGCCTTGCGGCCGCGGCCGGCGCTGAAGTGATAGGAGAAGCGGTACAAAATCTGGACAGGATCAATACCGCTACTTTTATTGGCCGGGGGAAGGTCGAGGAGATCCGCGAGTTCTGCGCGAACAGTGAAGCGGACGCGGTGATATTCAATGATGAACTTTCCGGTATACAGACGAGGAACCTCGAGAGAGAACTTAAAGTACATGTCATAGACCGTACGGTTCTCATCCTCGATATTTTTGCGCTGCGCGCGAAAACGAGAGAAGGTATGCTGCAGGTCGAACTGGCACAGCTTCAGTACGTCATGCCGCGTATAGCCGGGTTCGATAAATCACTTTCGAGGCAGGCAGGCGGCATAGGCACCAGAGGCCCGGGCGAAACACAGCTTGAAACGGACAGAAGACATTACATCAGACGGATGGACAGCATAAAGAATGAACTTGCGCATATCAAAAGAACGAGGAAGACGACAAGGAAGAGAAGAAACGAATCGGGCATTCCTGTAGTCGCTCTCGTCGGTTATACCAACGCGGGGAAATCTTCTCTGATGAACAGGCTTCTCTTTGAAGCGGACAGGGACAATAAAGATGTGAACGTAGAGGACATGCTGTTCGCGACACTGGATACTGAGCAGCGCAGGATCAAGCTCAGCAGCACGCATGAGTTCATCCTGATAGATACGGTCGGATTTGTGAGCAGACTGCCGCATACGCTGATAGACGCGTTCAAGGCGACACTTGAAGAAGTGGCCCAGGCGGATCTTCTGCTTGAGATCGTCGATGCCTCATACGAGGGATACGACTTCCAGATCGAAGTGACAGACAAAGTACTGAACGAGATCGGCGCCGGCGGCAAGGACAAGATCATGGTCTACAACAAAATGGATCAGGTCAAGGGAGAGTTCTACGGTGTCACATCGTGCGAGAGCGTGAATATCTCGGCAGAGACGGGCGAAAACGTCGATGAACTATTACGCATCATCGAGGACCATGTCTTCGCTGACAGAGCTGAAATAACGCTTCTCATCCCTTACGACAGAGGAGAGGTCCTTTCATATGTCTGCGATCGCGGAGTAGTGAAAGAAACGGAATACACCGAAGCCGGGACGAAGATCACAGTCGAGCTCGCGAGGATGGATTACGACAGAGTGAAAGAATATGATTTTATATAAAACGGCAGCAAAAGAAGCGAGAGCTGAGCAGATAATAAAAAAATCGAGATTCATAGCCACGGTGAAACCGGTCTCCTCGAAAGAAGAGGCGGATGATTTTGTCGCGGCAGTAACGGAGGAGTTCAAAGACGCGACACATAATGTGCCCGCGATGGTGGTCGGTGAGAAGTCGCAGATCCAGTGGGCGAGCGACAATGGAGAACCGCAGGGGACTTCGGGCGCGCCTATGGTCAGGATGCTGGTGAGCGAAGGACTGACGAATGTAGCGATAGTCGTCACCAGATACTTCGGAGGGATAAAACTCGGCACAGGCGGCCTTGTACGCGCTTACACGGGGACTGCGAAGCTCGCTCTGGATGAAGCCGGGATAAAAGAAGTAAAAGAGATGCTTGAACTTGTCGTCGATATGGATTATACTTATTTACCGAGGCTTCAGAAAATCGCCGGTGATATGAAGTTCGAAATATCCAGTATAGATTATTCGGACACAGTGACACTTACGATCGATACCGCCGCCGAACGCGGCGATGATATTCGGAGCATGCTGGCCGACATGACGTCAGGCAAGGCAAAAATTCTCTCCGAAGTCAGGAAAACCTCTTGACACTGCCTCACTGATAATGTATATTATTTTAGTGCGACGGGTACTTAAAAGGTACCGTGCAAGGGCGCTTAGCTCAGCTGGGAGAGCATCTGC
>CALDNM010000235.1 GCA_937915045.1 uncultured Clostridia bacterium | reverse complement strand
GCGTTCGTGGATAAACCTCGGCATCACGACATTCCAGCCGTCAGAGCTTGTGAAAATAACATTCATAATCCTTATGGCCGACTATTTAAAGCGCCATAAAATGGATCTGTACACGTTCGGAGGAGTCATAAAATCGGCGATCTACGCGGCGCCGTTCATACTGCTTGTCCTCAAGGAAGACTTAGGCTCCGCCCTGGTATTCATGGTCGTATGGGTAGTAATGGTATTTTACGCGGGTGTCGGCTACAAGGTGTTCGCTGAGCTCGTCGCGATAGTCGCGCTCTGCGTCCCTGTCGCCTACCACTTCCTGAAACCGTACCAGCAGGAGCGTATCACAGCGTTCCTTCACCCTGACAATCTCAGCCTGCAGGGCAACTACCAGGTCTGGCAGTCCAAAGTCGCTATAGGATCCGGCGGATTCTTCGGAAAAGGCCTGTTCCATGGCACACAGAAAGGACTCGACTTCCTGCCTGTAAGCAACTCCGACTACATATTCGCCGTAGTATGCGAAGAGCTCGGTTTCATCGGAGGCGCGATAGTCGTAGCGGCATACGCGTACTTCATCTACGGCATGTCGGTAGTAGCGGTCCGTACGAAAGATAACTACGCCGCCCTTATAGTCATGGGTATCATAGCGATGTTCACGTTCCAGATCTTCGAGAACATAGCGATGACCATGGGCCTCATGCCGGCGACAGGCATCACGCTGCCGTTCCTTAGCTACGGCGGATCGTCAGTCATCTCCAGTATGATAGCTCTCGGGCTCGTCATCAACGTATCGATCAAAACAAGAAATATAACATTCTGATCATAATAAAGACAAAACTCGAGCGCCGGTATTCCCGAAGCTCGAGTTTTTTCTTATTCTATTTTATTTGCCGACCCTGTCTCTGGACTTTCTGGCCGCTCTGTGCCTCTCGTCTATAGCCTTCTGGCCGAGCCTCTTTTCACGCTCGTCGCCGTCAGAGATGATCCTGTCCAGTATCCTGCTGAAATTCCTCTCTATATATGTCCCCTGCTTCATCACTATAGGGACTCCTCTGTTTGTCGCTATGAATACGTTGTCATCATACTGAATGATCCCGTTGAGCCTGACCCTTAAGTCTCTCGATATATCAGCTATCGAAGGTACAGCGCCGACCGCCATGAGCTCCGCGTTGACCTTGTTCAGTACACAGCACCTCGTATCGATGCCCATCTTCATGAGCTCACGGTCCACCTGATCGGCATCGCGTATGGAAGCGGTCTCCGCCTCCGTCACTATGACAGCCTGATCGGCTCCGGCAGCAGCCAGAGAGAAAGCCTCTCCTATACCGGCCGGAGAATCTATGATCACATAATCGAATTTTTCTTTGAGCTTCCTGCACAGGACATCCATATGCAGCGGAGTGACGTCACGGTCGTCCCTTGACGGCGCCGCCGCGATCAGATACAGACTCTTGAAGCGCTTGTCCCTGATGAGCGCTTTGCCTATCCCGCACATCCCTGACAGCACATCCATCACGTTGTATACTATCCTGTTCTCAAGGCCCAGATAAAGGTCGAGATTCCGGAGACCGAGATCCATGTCCAGCAGGACAACGCTCTTCCCGCGCATAGCAAGAAGCGCACCCATATTAGATGCGAACATCGTCTTGCCCGTTCCGCCTTTTCCGGATGTTATCACGATCGATCGTCCCATAATACACTTCTCCGTCACATTGATCATTTCAGACCATTTCACGATTAATTTATTCCACTTTTAATTGTATATGTCTTATAGTTTTTCTGCAAGTCGAAATACGCGCCCATTATATGTTTCGCGATAGGCGCGGCATTCGCCGCGGTCTTGCCCTGAGGCACCATTACGCATACCGCTATCTTAGGATTATCGGCCGGAGCCAGACATACTACCCATGCGAATTCGTCATACGTGCTCTTGTAAGCATCGAGATCATCAGTCGTCAGATGCTTCTTCGACAGATTGATCACGGCCCTTCTGACAGCTGTATCCTTTGACGAATAAGTATCCGGATACGTCTTCATTAAACGATTCATTTCCTTCTTCACCTTCGACCATGAAAGACTGCCGTCGAACTGGCTCAGATGATTCTTGATATATCTCACTTCAGACTTCGGATTTACGTAGCCTTCCCTTTCAGCAGTACCTGTTTTTGACGCGACTGTGAAATCGAGACTCTTCCAGTATTTAGATACCGTACTTTCAGACCCTGTACCGTCGAGTTTCAGCCCCTTCATGATATAGTTGAGGTTCTTCTGCGACAGATCGACTTTAGTTGCCGCCGCCTTCTTGGTATTGCCCTTGCCCTCTACAGACTTGACTACACTGACAGTATTATGCTCGCCCTTGTTTCCGATCGTAGCGATATAATTCGCCATCTGGAGCGGTGTATAAGCGTTGTCGCCCTGTCCGATACAGATGTTGAACGCGTCGCCTGTCGTCCATTTAGCCTGTGAAGCGTACTGGAACACAACGAGTTCAGCGACATTGTCACGCTGACTGTATTTGACGCCGAGGCTCTTCAGCTTGTTGTTCACGAGGTCATCGTATTTCGGACTTGTCGTGATCAGATTCACTATCTGAGTAATGTTATTTTTGAGTGCTGTGCTGTTCGAATAAATCTTCTCTTCGAAGTAAGTCTCTGCCCCCGCGTAAAGTTTGTTCGACAAAGTGTTCTTGAGTTCCTCGATCTTTTTTTTCTTCGTCGGCACATGCACGACGGCTTCATCTATCTCTATCCCCGTCTTCTTGCCGAGCCCGTACTGCTCCGCGTAATCGGTGATCTTTCCTATAGTGATCTTCTTTTTGTATCCGAGGCTCTGACCTGTATACCAGTCTTTGCCGGTAGCAGCGTCATAGAAGTAATAGTTGCACGATACTTCGAGTGCCCTGAACATATCCAGATATCCGTGGTTTTTCTTGTACAGATTCCAGAGTACACAACCGAACGAATGCCCGCCAAGTTTGATCCTGCCGTTGTCGCACAGCTGCACATTAGGATTCAGCCCGCAGTCGAGCGCCGCGGAAGCCGTTACCATCTTGAATGTAGAACCAGGCTGCACCGTCGACATCGTCGCCAGATTATAAAGAGGTGAAGGTGAAAGCGGATCCCTCGGGTTCTTGCTTTGGAGAGACTCCCACTTCGATGTGCTGATCCCCGTCGCGAACGAGTTCGGATCATAATCCGGATAACTCGCCATAGCGAGGACATCACCCGTCGATACTTCTATCGCGACAGCCGCTCCTGTATTCGCGTTCCCGGCCGCCTCAGCTACGCTCTAAGCACCGTACTTACTGGCAAATGATCCGCCGCTCCTGATCGCGGCCAAACCATTCTTCAGAGCATACTCAGTTTCCTTCTGCAGTTTAGCGTCTAATGTAAGGTAGACATCTTTTCCCTTCTTCGCCTTGGTCTTAGACAGTGTCTTCGTGACCTCGCCTGAAGCATTGACCTGGACGACCTTCTTGCCGTTCGTGCCCTTGAGCTCATCCTCATATGATTTCTCTATGCCCTGCTCGCCTATCATCGCGCTGGACTCATATCCTTTTTTCTCGTATTTCTTGACCTGCTCATCTGTTATCTTGCCCATGTATCCCAGGATATGCGAAGCAAGCCTGTGATGCGGATAATACCTTGTCGTCTCAGAGACTACCTCCGCGCCGCTTATTCCGTTGTCGCCTTCCTCCAGGTCCATGACAGTATTATTTGAGACCTTTTTCGCCACTACAGCAGGCAGATACTGATTGTACCCGAGGCTGTGGATCTTATCGCGTACGCACATGATCTTTCTCGCCTGCGTATCTGATACCGACGAGCTTATTTTCATCTGCGATTTTATTTTATTAAACGCCTGCTTAGCCGAAAGCGACGATTTGAGGCTGTATCCTTCGAGGAACGAAGTCCTTTCAGTATCGTAAGTATACTGCATAGTCGAGATAGATATCGGCGGATATGTGGAGTAAGTCTGCTGCATCTCCGTCTGCGCTTCATAATTGCTGAGCGACGAGTCTATGCCGAGCTTGTTTCTGACAGCTTTGAAAGCCTTCTTCGCCGAAAGATCTGTATCAAATCCCTGCTTTGTGAGCCATTTAGTCTTCTTGGCGTCATAAGTATAGTAATATTTCCCGTTCTTTATTTTGATTGGGAAATCGTCTACATAACTGTCTCCATTTTTGTTCAGTACTTTTAGAAGTTTAGTGACCGACGCGTTGAGCTGCTTATCCGTCTGCCCATTCACGCTCATCCTTATATTGAACGACTGCTTGTTCCCGGCGAGAAGCCTGCCATAACGGTCGTATATGCATCCCCTTGACGCTGTCGTGTATATCGTTCTGGTCGATATCGATTCAGAGTTCGCTGTCCATCTGTCATTCTCAAGTACAGTCAGTACGAAAAGTCTGCCGACGAGGACTAAAGCGAGTACAGCAAGAACAAACAGGACCTGAGTGTGTCTTGATGACTTCAGCCTGCTGTGCTTGAACCTGTTCTTCACGTTGTCCGATCTCAGCCAGACGATGAATCTGTTCCCTCTGAACTTTACAGCTGGTTTGCTTTCATAAAGCCTGTCTC
>CALDNM010000234.1 GCA_937915045.1 uncultured Clostridia bacterium | reverse complement strand
AATGAACAGAATGATGAAGTCGGCAGGTTACAACATCGTGAGAGTTTAGTAGGAGGAAGAAATGCAGGAAGCGAAAAAATTATGCATAGCGAGCGACCACGCCGGGTGGCAGCTCAAGCAGGTGGTCATCGGATATCTGAGCAGTCTCGATATCTATCCGGATGATCTTGGATGTTACTCGGAGGAATCAGTCGACTATCCGGAATTCGGAAAGAAGTGCGGCGAGGCTGTCGCTTCAGGAAAATACGATGCCGGTATCGCTATCTGCGGGACGGGGATAGGCATCTCCATTGCCGCGAACAAAGTGAAGGGGATCCGCTGCGCGCTGTGCACGAGCCCTGAAATGGCGGAGTTCGCTGCGAAACACAACAACGCGAATATTCTGGCGCTCGGAGGAAGGACGACTTCCCCGGAGCTGGCTATAGAAATATTGAACACATGGATGAACACAGAGTTTGAAGGCGGAAGACACAAGAGACGCACCGACATGCTCGACGCGATGTAAGGAGGCAAAACATGGGAAAGATTTTCGTATTCGATCATCCTCTGATACAGCACAAGGTTGCTATGCTGAGAGACAAGGACACGACGACAAAGGATTTTCGTGAGCTGGTCAATGAGATAGGACTGCTCATGGGATATGAGGCGACAAGGGATCTCCCTCTCGAAGAACACGAGATAGAGACACCGATCGCGAAGACGACAGTACACATGCTGTCGGGAGAAACTGTAGCGATCGTACCTATTCTGAGAGCCGGACTTGGCCTCGTCGACGGGATGCTCGCGCTGATACCGAACGCGAAGGTGGGACATATCGGACTTTACAGAGACCCGGAGACACATAAACCGGTAGAGTATTACTGCAAAATGCCGGAAGATATAGACAAGAGAAGGATATTCGTAGTTGACCCGATGCTCGCGACAGGCGGGAGCGCGTCGGCCGCCATCGATTTCATCAAGCAGCGCGGAGGCAAAGACATCGTATTCATGTGCCTTATCGCGGCGCCTGAGGGCATCAAAGAACTGCAGAAAAACCATCCGGACGTCGATATCTTCATCGCGGCTAAGGACGATCACCTGAACGAGGACGCCTATATCGTGCCTGGACTCGGCGACGCGGGGGACAGGCTTTACGGGACGAAATAACTAATGAACGTAATGAAAGCGAGAAAATAAAATGATCACTATACCTGACAATATAAGCGAACACACAAATGTATATGACGTACTCAAAGAAAGAGGATTCATCGAGCAGTGCACGAACGAGGAAGAAGTACGCGACATGCTCGGAAAAGAGAAGATAAGATTCTATATCGGATTCGACCCGACCGCGGACTGCCTGCACGTCGGACATTTCATGCAGACGATCATCATGATGTACATGCAGAAATTCGGGCATACACCGATCGTACTGCTTGGCGGCGGCACGGGATTCGTCGGCGACCCATCAGGCAGGACCGATATGAGAAAGATGATGACGCCGGAGACGATAGACAACAACTGCAAGCAGTTCAAAAAACTGTTCGACAGATATCTCGACTTTGACGATGAATATGAATACTTCGGGCATCAGCCGGGAGATCCTGACGACGCGCCGGTACAGAACAAAGAGCCGGAGCCGGGCAAAGCGATCAGCGTGAACAACGCGAAATGGCTGCTGCCGCTCAA
>CALDNM010000233.1 GCA_937915045.1 uncultured Clostridia bacterium | reverse complement strand
TCCATCGGCCGCTATGTCGTTCACTATGAAATCGACTTTCGCGAGCCTTGCGGCTTCCACCATTCCCTGATGGACTTTGTTGGCTTTATCGAGTACCCCGCATGATACATTCATGTCGCGGCCGCTGCCGAGCCCGCCCGGATTGAAGTAATGCGAATGGTTATGCATTATTGTCTTTCTCGAACTTATCCCCGGCAGTATCGTTTTTCTTCCTCCGCCGAATCCGGCAAGGAAATGGAATACTACTCCTCCTACGAGTATCCTGTGGTCATAGCTCATGGCTGTCGCGTTCAGTTCGACTATGTTCCCGTCTGATGTCGTCCCGACTTCAACTAAGTTGTGATCGCAGTCGTGATCTTCCATTCTGACTCTGTCGTACACGTCATCTCCCACGATAGCTCGCATCTCTTCTTCTGTTTGTTTTCTGTGTGTGCCAAGAGCCGATATGATCAGCATGTCACTGTCCGCGACTCCGATCTCTTCGAGTTTTCTTATCAGCACGCCGCACATCACATCCGGATGCTGCCAGAGCCTTGTTGTGTCAGGAACTATGACGCAGACTGTCTCTCCCGGCTTTATGATATCTTCAAGCTTCGGCGAACCTATCGGATGGTCGATCGCTTCTCTCACCTTTTCTTCCTCGGTGCTGTCGGCTATTTTGACCTCCGCGGGGTTCACGACCATTACTACATCATCTTCCGGAAAATCGAATTTCTGCTCGCCCTTTCCATATTTGAAACTGTACTCCATTATATATGCATCTCCCTTTTGACTTGAGATCTTCAGTCTTTAGCTCTTACTATCACCGACACGCCGTCCGGTATGACGGTGATCTTCGCGTCGTCTTTTCCCAGGTACGCGTCTGCCATTTTCAGTGCCTGATCGAACGATGAGGCGTATGACATCTGCATGTTTTCTACCATTTCACGCGGCGCTTCTGTGACCATGATCACGTGGTACTTTAGAAGGATCCTGCAGAATATCTGCGACTCCCACTGATCGGGAACGGTCCTGTCCTTCGGTGTCGCGAGGAACTCATCCATTATGTCTTCTTTGTCTCTTCCGCTCGCGAAGCAGTTGTACATGTCCTGTCCGCCGTGGCCGTCCGCGCATGAGCTGACCATGATGATCACTCCTCCGGGCTCGCATGTAGCTTCCGCCGCCGTCATTCCTTTGACTGACTGATAAACGTTCTGGTCGAGCGGATATCCTCCATTCGTCGATACTGCGATCGGCGACGGGATCGCGTCTACTCCCGCGAGCTTGTCCACGAACGCGCATCCCTGTTCATGCGCTGTCTCAAGATTTCCCGCGAACGCTTTGATGACTTTTTTGTCCGCGTCGAGGACTACGTTTATGATGAACTTGAGTTTTGCCTGTTTCGCGGCCCAGAGCATGTCTTTGTGGATCGGATTCTTTTTGTAACTTCCTGTCCTCGCGTAAGGACTGTCTATGAACTCGGCGTTGTGATTGTACATCACTGTCTTCCGGCTCGATACTCCCGGCAGCACGCTCTTCCTGCCGCCTGAAAATCCCGCGAAGAAATGCGGCTCGATGAATCCTTCTGAAATGAGAAGGTCTGCCTCTGCCGCGACTTTATTTATGAGCAGCTCGCCGCCCGACGGCAGCGTCCCTATGCTGACCATGTCTTCTTCTTTGCCCGACAGATGGACGACGAATTTTATGCTCTTATCGTTCACGATGTCTTCGCCGAACTTGTTCACAAGTTCTTCGTGTGTGGTCGGGCGATGGAATCCTGTCGCGATCAGCATCGTGATCTCAGCGTCCGGATTTCCTTTTCTTATTTCTTTTATCGCGAGCGGCGCTATGACCTTGCTCGGCACCGGACGTGTATGATCGGAACAGATCATCACTATATTGTTTTTTCCTTTTGCAAGTTCGCTCAGTTTAGGTGAATCGATCGGTTCATCGAGCGCGTCCTGCACGATCTCGCTTTCTCCTTTTTCGGCCTTATACGAACCCGCTTCCGAGCGCAGTACGCCCGCAAGTCTGTCGTCAGGTATTTCAGCTGTTATTCCGCTTTTCCCGAATGGGAGTTTGATGGATGCCATTATAAGTTGCCTCCTTCTGTAGAAAATAAGTTCGATATCAGTATCGGTGACCATCGTCGTAATTGATGATCAGCAATTTCTGATTGGCAATTGCTGATCTTTGATTGTAGATCGGCAACTGTTGGTCTGCAATTGGTAGGGCCAATATCTAATTATTATAATACTCTCACATTTTGCTCCCGTCAATAGAAAAATATCCCTTTAACAAAAAAATCTTCAGAAAATTCAATCCTGTAACATATTTTATGCTGCAGGAGTTTCATCTGAACCGGATCAATACGCTCCTGCCTTGTGGCTTTGGGCACAGGAGCGCACCGCTGACATAAATTCGCTCACGGCGCGGATTTCCTGAGCTGGGAGCGCTCCGCTGACATAAATTCGCTCACGGCGCGGATTTCCTGAGCTGGGAGCGCTCCGCTGACACAAATTCGCTCACGGCGCGGATTTCCTGAGCTGGGAGCGCTCCGCTTCTATAATAACGCCGCCGGAGCAGCCGCGCTCGGCGGCGCTTCCGCCATTCTTCTATTGCTTTCGCTCATTCTTGATTTTTTGAAAAACTCTCTAATGGATAAATGCATGTATCTTGAAATCTTCCATTGAATCGAGTGGGTTTGCGAGGTCGGGCAGCCAGGATCAGATGAAAATGACCCGATCTGCCCCTCAAAAACTCAT
>CALDNM010000232.1 GCA_937915045.1 uncultured Clostridia bacterium | reverse complement strand
TATGCCGCGCGGTTTTTCTTTTTCTCCGGCGGAACGATCGTATACGCGAACTTACTTCCGACAGGTGTGCGGTAAAGCGCGTTCGAAAGGAGCACCGCGATGATCATCGATACCACGAACTGCGTGCAGTTCAGCGGGATCTCTATGAGAGGCACTGCCCAGCTTCCGTACATGATGACTTCCGCGAAATAGTATCCCGTGACCATGACTATGCCGCCGACAGCCATGCCGAGCACTTCGAACCTGCGCTGCGCCGCCGGTGAGCGATCAGAAGAAAACGCCTTCGAAACGATCAGTCCCATCGCTATCGCCATGAGCGCTTTTATGCCGAGCGTCCACGGGGCGAAATACATATATCCGCCGATCGCGTCTGCCATGGCCGCGCCGACTCCTGCCGCGACTGCTCCGTATTTCCAGCCGAGCATCAGAACCGACATGAATATAGCCGCGTCACCAATATTTATATATCCCTTCGTCGTCGGGCTCGGGATCCTTATCAGCAGCGTCAGCAGCATGATGATACACATCATCATCGCCGTCACCACAAGCATCGTCGTTTTGTTTTCCACTTTCATCGTATTCTGCATGTTAAACTCTTCTCCTTTTTCAAGCGCGAATTTATTGTCTGTTTTCGTTGTGTGTATTATAATAGCACTGTAGTGTTATTATTTAAATAGACATATTTTATTATTTTTATGTATACAGTCAGGAGACTGCCATGAAAGCTATTATCCCGGACCTGGACGCTAGATCCGCAAAGTCGCTGTATATTCAGCTGTACGAGTACATTCGCGACGCGATACTCAAAAAAGAAATTGTACCCTTCGAAAAGCTTCCGTCTCTGCGAAATCTGTCAGACACGCTCGGCATATCCATTACTACCGTCGAACTCGCGTACGATCAGCTCACTGTCGAAGGCTACATTTACAGCAGACCGCACAGCGGATATTACGTGAGCGAGATGTATTACCCCGAGGAAACAAAAGGCAGTAATGATCGCGGCGAAGCGCCGGGACGCGGTGAACCGATGGAGATGCAGGCGCCCGGACTTTTCTGCGACCCGTCCTCATTCTCGTTCACGAAGTGGAAAAAATGTATGAACAAGGTCCTCAACGATCACCGCGACTCTCTGATGTTCGAGTCGGACACGCAGGGCGAGGAGGCCCTCAGGTATGAGATCTCAAAATACGTTTACAGTTCCCGCGGCGTGAAATGCACACCTGATCAGATCGTCATCGCCGCCGGTACGCAGCAGATCACTTCACATATCGCGAAGATCCTGAAGCGCATGGACATCGAGCATGTGGCCGTCGAGGAGCCGGGCTATCTCCCTGTTATCAATATCTTCCGCGACAGAGGTTTCGCGATCACTCCGGTCGAAGTCAGGACCGACGGTATCGATATCGAACGCCTTCCGAGCAACATACGGACTGCCGCGTATGTGAACCCGTCAAATCAGTTCCCGACCGGATCCGTAATGCCCGCCGGGAAGCGTTACCGCCTCATCGACTGGGCCGTTAAAAATGGCTCCTATATAATAGAAGATGATTACGACAGCGAGCTCAGGTATTTCGGCCGCCCGGTCCCGGCGCTGCAGGGGCTTGATACGCGCGACTGCGTCATATATCTTGGCTCGTTC
This sequence comes from uncultured Clostridia bacterium, assembly GCA_937915045.1. Classification (GTDB taxonomy): domain Bacteria; phylum Bacillota; class Clostridia; order Peptostreptococcales; family Anaerovoracaceae; genus JALCRY01. Next base: position 1,551 of record CALDNM010000232.1, on the reverse strand, counting down.
TCATCCACGCTGCTGCAGTCTATCAAGATCAGTTACATGGTGCTGCCGCCGGATATGCTGAGGATCTTTGATTCGATCCGCGGCGGATACGACCAGACCTGCTCAAAAGCGGAACAGCTCACGCTCGCGCTCTTCATGGAGGAGGGGCATTACCGTGCCGGTATCAGAAAGATGCGGCAGCTTTATTCGCGCAAACTGAAAGTGACGCTGGACGCGCTTTCGGATCACAAGGATATCGTCGAACCGGTCAATACGGCTTCGGGGCTCAATATGATAATCCATATCAGCAGTGGCAAGTCCATGAGTGAGCTTTCCGCGGAAGCGCGCGAAGCGGGGGTCGTCGCGAACCCGATGGTGCCGGTCACGTCCGGGCCTCACGCGAACTCGCTGATTTTTTATTACAGCCTCATCCCTCTCGAAGACATCCCGCGGGCGGTCTATATGATGGTGGACCGCTGGGAAAGCTGATGGCGAAGCTGAAATACTTCGCGGATCTTTTACTGCTCCGCGCGGCATCGCGGCATGATATAATATTTTATGCTAAATCAATGAAAGAAGAGAATGAAAAGGAGCGGATATAAATGGAACTTAAGAAAGCGATAGACTCTAGACAGAGCATAAGAAAATATAAGCAGGGAGAGATCCCGGACGCGGACATACGGGCGATCATAGAGGCGGCGGGGAAAGCGCCTTCGGGAGACAACCGCCAGCCGTGGTATTTCATCGCGGTAAAAGATCCCGTACTCAGGAACAAGATCGCTGACGCGGTAGAGGAAAAAGCGAGCCGGGCAGCGGAGATCATCGCTGAAGGCAGCGGCGCTGAAGCGGACCGCGCGGGAAACGCGATACTGAAAAACAGCGGCGAAGAAGAGCTTCCAAAAGCCGCGACGGATTCGGAAAAGTTCATGAGCTTCACCAGGAGATTCATCACGTTCTTCCGTGACGCGCAGGTGCTTATCATAGTAATGTCAAAAAGGCCCGCCGCGAACTTTTTCGCGAAGGCCATGATGCGTACAGAAAAGGAACAGGAGAATTTCCTCGGACAGCTCGTGTATAAGCTGAACCCGACTATGCAGTCCATCGGCGCGGCGCTTGAAAATCTGACTCTCAAGGCCGTCGAACTCGGCTACGGCACATGCTGGCAGACAGGCCCGAACGCCGCCTGGAAAGAGATCGGCGCGCTGCTCAAAGAAACCGGGATCGAAAAGCCGGATTACGATATCGCGGCATTCATGCCCCTCGGCATCCCGGAAGACGATCAGTCAAGCCCGGGCAGAAAGCCGGTCGATGAGATACTTACTATACTATAAACAATACGGTCATGACAGATCGGCATTGCTATTGTCGATCGTTTTTAAAAATGTCCAAAAACTCGACCGCTCTGCTTAATAATTCAAATGCTCTGCAGCAGTGCCTTGGGTCAGCAAGTTCTCGGCGCAGAGCCTCCTCTCAATATAGATCGGCCCGCGCTGAGCACGGGCCTTCCTCTTAAAATTATACTGTGATTCTAGTTTGCAATGGAACAATTGGCATATATGAAAATTCTACATT
>CALDNM010000231.1 GCA_937915045.1 uncultured Clostridia bacterium | reverse complement strand
TTTTTCCTCATAATACTTTATAACGAAGCCGTACGCCGTCTTGGAGGCTATCGTACCTACGGTGCCTGCCTTGAAAACATTTTCATCTCCGAATATCTCGCCTACGTATCTATGTGCCGTAGCCTGATACTCCCCCGCGAAATTGAGGTCGATATCAGGTTCCTTGTTCCCGGTGAATCCGAGGAATGTCTCGAACGGTATATTGAAACCGTCACGCCTCATCCTGGTCCCGCAGTCCGGGCATTCCATGTCCGGCATATCGATACCTGTCTGATACTTATCGCTGTCTCCCCAGATGAGCTTTTTGCACTTAGGGCATATGTAATGCGGCGCGAGCGGATTCACTTCCGTTATCCCCGACATAGTGGCAGCAAAAGATGATCCGACAGAGCCCCTCGACCCTACCAGATATCCGTCCGAATTGGATTTCTCGACGAGCATCTTCGCGGACACATACATTACTGAATAGCCGTTTCCTATGATCGCGCTCAGTTCCTTCTCGAGCCTTTCCCCTATCCTGTCCGGAAGCGGATCTCCATATATCTCCTTCGCCTTTTTTTCACATGAATCACGCAGTATCTCGTCTGAATGAGGTATCGTCGGAGGGTACTTTTCCTCCGGAACAGGTCTCACATCATCGATCATATCCGCCACTTTGTTCGGCGCGTCTATGACGACTTCCTTCGCGAGTTCATCTCCGAGATAAGAAAATTCCTCCAGCATCTCGTCAGTCGTCCTCATATAGAGTCCCTGGCTGCCCGCGTCTTTGAACCCCTGCCCCGAGAGAAGGATATTCCTGTAAAGCGCTTCTTCCGGCGCGCCATAATGCGCGTCCGTCGTCGCAACGACCGGCTTTCCGAGTTTATGTCCGATCTCGATTATCTTTCTGTTGTTGTCCTGAAGCTCCTCGATACCTTCCGCTCTGCCATTGTTTATCAGGAACTGATTATTGCAGAGAGGCTGTATCTCAAGATAATCATAATACCCGGCGATCCTCTCGATCTCCTCTTCCGTCCTGTGTTCCTCGACCGCGCGATAAAGTTCGCCCGCCTCGCAGGCCGAGCCGAGTATAAGTCCCTCCCGGTATTCATCAAGTACCGATCTCGGGATCCTCGGCTTTTTATAGAAGTAATGCAGATGTGAATCCGACACGAGCTTGTAAAGATTTTTCAGTCCCTCCTGAGTACGCGCCAGAATGATTATGTGGTTCGTGTTTTTCTTTTTGTAATTTATTGTCCCGTCTTCTTCGATGCATCCTTCGTCATCATAGAGATATCCTTCCACTCCGAGAATTATCTTGATATCCCCTTTAGCTTCTGTATATGCTTCCGGCAGGGCCTGACAGACCCCGTGGTCCGTTATCGCGAGAGCCTTCTGCCCCCAGCTCTTCGCCAGCCTGACTATGTGTCCGACATCGTTTAGTCCGTCCATCGCGCTCATTTTCGTATGGCAGTGCAGCTCGACTCTTTTTTCTTCCGCGTCATCTGTCCGAGTTTCTTTTTGTATTTTCTCTATAGACTTCGCCATTATAACGAGTTCATGAGTATAGCTGTCCAGCTCCGCGTTTCCGCCGACCCTTATCCTGTCTCCTTCTTTCAGAGCGTCGCTTATCAGTTCCCATTTATCTTCTTTTACGAAAAACTTAGCCGCCATGGATGTCTCGTAGTCTGTAAAAAGCACAGTCGCGATGACACGCTGATTCTTGATCGCCCTGCTGTCTATACTGAAGACATCACCCTCACATACTACCACGCCGCTGTCCGGCCTTAGAGAAGCTATCGAGACTATATCGCCTTTCGGAGCCCTTCCAAGGATATGGCTTCCCAGTTTTGCCTGCCCGCTCTTTCCGCTTTTTCTTGATGGCCTGTTTTCCGGAACTGACGCGTCCGCCATATGCTTTTCTATTGCTTCTTTTGTATTTTTCAGTTTCTCTTCGCTGTTCTCAAAGCACACTCTGACTTTAAGTCCGAAGTTCTCGTTCAATATTTTTGAAAACTTTGCGGAAAGGTTTTCATTGAGGACCTGCTCCGCTATCTTCCCTACAACAAAAATAACGAGTTCCCCGTCCCTTAGTTCATATTCACCAGAAAGCGACTGAGCCATAGCTCCGCCTGACCTCTCTGTAAGGACTTTAAGATACGGTATATATTCATCGATTATATCCTTTTCGCTCTCAGCCATATCTCCGTAATGGAATATGATCTTCACGTCCGATACGCCTTCTATGCTGCCGCGCAGTTCCTCTTTCATCTTAGGCAGTACATCAAAAGGCACAACAAAATCGAGCCCCACTTCCACTGTCAGTACAGCTGACTTTGAAAGTGACGCTTTTTCGATTTTATAGCTATATCCTTTTTCAAGATAACCGTCCAGGATCTTTGCCATTATTTTATCTCCGACACCATCTTGACGATCGTCCCAGCGATCTCATCTTCGGAAACTGTTTTAACAGGCTCTCCATGAGCAAAAATAAGGCCCTTGCCTCTGCCGCACGCTACACCGATGTCCGCCTCTCTCGCTTCACCGGGGCCATTCACTTCACAGCCCATAACTGCGACTGTGACAGGATCAGCTCCCGCTTTTTCCCTCTTTTTCGCGATCGGCTTAAGTTTCTTTTCGATGTTGTCAGCTATCTGCGCAAGATCGACCTGTGTCCTGCCGCACGTCGGACACGACACGACATTGATCGCGCGCTTCCTCGCTCCGGCGGCTTCGAGTATTTCTATCGCTGCCGCAGGCTCCTGTGCCGGATCGCCTGTGATCGATACTCGCATCGTATCGCCGATACCGCACATAAGAAGGCCGCCGAGCCCGACTGCTGATTTCATAAGAGCGTCTTCATAAGTCCCAGCTTCAGTCACTCCTATATGAAGCGGATGATCCGTCTTCGTCGCGACCTTGCGATAAGCGTCGAATGTCATCTGCACATCTGAGCACTTTACTGAAACGATGATATCATCGAAGCCCATATCTTCGACAAGCCTGACGTTTCTCATAGCGCTTTCTACGAGCGCGTCAGCTGTCACTCCTTTGGTTTCGAGAATATCCTGTTCAAGTGATCCCGAATTGACTCCGATCCTTATCGGCACACCGTACTGCTGCGCAGTGACTACGACCGCGCGCATCCTGCTCTCGCTCCCGATGTTCCCGGGATTTATCCTTACACCGTCCGCGCCGTATTCTATCGACGCTATGGCAAGTTCGTAATCAAAATGTATATCCGCGACGATCGGCACATCAGGGAGAGCCTTCTTGACCTCTCCAAATGCTATAGCCGCGTTCATATCGGGCACAGCCACACGCATGATGTCGCATCCGAGGCCCATAAGTTTATTGACCTGTTTTATGACTGCCTTTGCGTCACGCGGATCCGCGTTCGCCATTGACTGTACCGACACCGGCGCGCCTCCTCCGATCCTGACGCCACCGCAGACAACGCTTTTTTTACTGCTCATCCTATATCTTCCTCTCTGTCCATTATTTAAAAACCGGTACGACAAATCGCAATATGTCGTTGAATGTCACATATATCATCAACCCGAACAACAGCATTATCCCGACAAAGTTGATCTTGTTCTCCGTACTGTCTGATATGAGTTTCCCCGTACAGCGCCTGATTATTATCAAAAGAAGTCTTCCTCCATCGAGTGCCGGGAACGGGAGCATGTTCACTATCGCCAGGTTCAGGCTTATGAGCGCGGTGAGATATATCACGTAGATGAATCCCTGATTCGCCGATTCTCCTACCATGTAGAATATTCCCACCGGTCCGGAAAGGTCTTTGGTAGACACTTGTCCGGTGAATAGCTGTCCTATGACCTTATACATGCTCTTGGTCATGTTCCAGGTGGCGACAAATCCATTGGCTACGCACTTTATCGGGTTCCTGACCATCTTCGGCTGTATGCCGATAAGATATGAACCGTCCTTTTCCATCAATTTCGCTTTTATGATAACGTCCGAACCGTTTCTTTCCGCTGTAACGGCTACAACGCTTTTTTTATCGACCTTGTTCAGAGCTTTGCTGACATCGCTCCACTCATTTACTTTCGCTTCATTGATCTGGACGATCTTATCTCCGACCTGCAGCCCTGCCGCCTCGAAATTGCTTCCGCTGACGAACTGTCCTACTGTTGTCGAAGCTGTGCCTATGACAAAGCATACTATTATCATGAGAAGTATCGCCGTCAGCAGGTTCATGACTGCTCCCGCGCAGACAATGATCGCTTTCTTTCCCGGTGATTTTTTATTGAAAGCTCTGTCATCATCGCTGTCTTCGTCCTCGCCTTCCATCGCGCAGAAACCTCCTATAGGAAGCAGGCGGAACGAATACTGAGTCTCGCCCTTCTGCTTGTGGAACAGCAGCGGACCCATGCCGAGCGAAAACTCGTTCACCTTGACTCCACAGAGTTTCGCTGTGGCAAAGTGTCCGAATTCGTGCAGCAGGATCAGCAGACAGAACATTATGACCCCTATGATTATAGTAACAGCTAAATTCATCTATTCTCCAATTCCAAAAAGCGATAATGTCTTCCTTCGCGCTTTTTTGTCTGTTTCAAGTATTCCTTCAAGGTCAAGGCCTTTCTCGCTCTTATGCGTATCCATGACCCTTTCAAGTGTATCCTGTATGTCGGTGAATCCTATCTTTCCCTCAAGAAAAAGCTGCACCAGCACTTCGTTCGCGCCGTTGAGCGTGGCAGGACTGTCTCCGCCTTCTTCAGCCGCCTCGCGCGCAAGCCTCAGACACTTGAATTTTTCGACGTCCGGTTTTTCAAAAGTCAGTTTCGCGCCGTCTGTGAAAAAATCCAGCTTCGGGAAACTGTCCGCTATACGTTCCGGATATGTCAGCGCGTACTGTATAGGGACACGCATGTCAGGCATCCCGAGCTGCGCGATCACAGCGCCGTCCTCGTATTCGACCATCGAGTGCACGATGCTCTGAGTATGTACCAGTATCTCGATACGGTCCATATCCACTCCAAAAAGCCACTTCGCTTCCATGACTTCGAACCCCTTGTTCATCATCGTCGCCGAATCGATAGTGATCTTGTTTCCCATCGACCAGTTTGGATGCGCGAGAGCCTGCGCCACTGTGACTTTCTTCAGCTCCTCCGCCGGCATATCTTTGAACGGACCGCCTGAAGCCGTCAGAAGTATCCTTCTGATCCTGTTTTCACCCGCGCCCTGCAGACACTGGAATATGGCGCTGTGCTCACTGTCTACCGGCAGCACCCGCACGCCTTTTTCCTTTGCCGCTTTCATTATTATGCTTCCGCCGGCGACTAAAGTCTCTTTGTTCGCGAGCGCGACCTCATTTCTCGCGTCCACTGCGGCATATGTCGGAGCAAGCCCGCGTATGCCCATCAGCGCATTCAGTACGATATCACACTGAGATGACGCGGCTTCCCTGAGTCCTCTGTCTCCTGTCATGACTTCAAGCTTCGGATATTTCCCCGCGAGCATCGAAGCATCTTCTTCACGCGCCACGCACACTGCTTCCGGCCTGAACTCATCGATCTGTTTTTCAAGATCAGTGATCCTTTTCGCGCACGATAAAACAGATGCTTTGAATTTATCCGGATTGTCTCTTATAACATCGAGAGCCTGAGTCCCTATGGAACCAGTGCTCCCGAGTATCACTATCTTTTTCATATTAACCGCTTTACCTTAAAGTATCACAAAAACTATATAGTAATATACCATAGGCGCGGCAAATAATATACTGTCGAATCTATCCATTATGCCGCCGTGTCCCGGTATTAGTTTTCCATAGTCTTTTATTCCCATATGTCTCTTGAATATTGAAGCGGTGAGATCTCCGAACTGCGTGATGACTCCGCCCATGGCTCCGAGTATCAGACAGTGTATGAACAGCGGACGGACAAATATCCATCCAAACAATCCGCATAGCAGGATCGCTCCAAGTATTCCTCCGATCGATCCTTCTATAGTTTTCTTCGGACTGATCTTAGGGCATAGTTTGTGTTTTCCAAACGCCACCCCTGAGAAATACGCGAAGATATCTGTCCCGAATGCTGAGAATATGACTATCCACACCAGCAAATGTGTCTCCGGTCCCGACTGATCGACAAGTACCATGTGGAATGAAAAGAATACCACATAAAAAATCCCTGTGATCGTAGCCAGCGCGTCTTCCAGCTTTCGGTTCTCGATATCGAAAAGGTACAAAAGGCTCGCCAGTATAGTCAGGAAAAACCAGACATATACCATTTCTCCGCTCCGCTGAAAATGTTCACACAGTACAGCATCACTGCCGAACACACAGCTATCGGATAACACGGTTTTACGTCCATGGCATGGAAGCCTTTGAAGAACTCATAGACTCCCATCACGCCTATCAAAAATGCAAAGGCCATAAGCCAGTAACCGCCAAGATATACAAATATCAGAAGCGGTACCATTATACAGCCCGAAATTATTCTGGTTTTCATTAAATTATTTCCTCCCGCCGAATCTTCTGTCTCTGCTCTGGAATTCCTCTATCGATTTTTCGAATTCTTCCGGCGTATAATCAGGCCACAGCACAGGTGTGAACACCATTTCACTGTAAGCGCACTGCCAGAGCAGGAAATTTGAAAGTCTTATCTCTCCGCTGGTCCTGATGATCAGATCGGGATCGGGCACTCCTGTCATCCCTGTATAAAGATGCTCTGATATAGTGTCCTCAGTGATATCCGCGCTCGAAAGTTTCCCGGCCTCGACTTCTTCAGCTATGGCGCGAACACCTTTTGTGATCTCGTCCCTGCTGCCGTAATCAAGACAGATGTTGAACTCCAGTCCGGAATCCTCTCCGGTATCTGAAAGTGTACGTTCGAGTCTGTCACGCACATCATCGCCCATGCCTTCGTAATCTCCGAATATCCTGACTTTGACATTATTCTCACAGAGTTCAGCAAGTTCCAGGTCAACGTATTTCACGAGCAGTTTAAAAATGCCGCCTACCTCTTCCTTAGAACGCTTCCAGTTCTCTGTCGAAAATGCATAAACGGTCAGATATTTTATCCCCAGATCCGAAGCTCTTCTGACGATCTCCGTCATAGACTTCATACCGGCGTTGTGCCCTGCCACTCTCGGCAGATTTCTTTTTTCGGCCCACCTCCCGTTGCCATCCATTATGATGGCAACGTGGGCAGGTATCCTGTTCATATCGAGCATTATTATACTTCCATAATATCGGCGCCCTTTTTAGCTACTATCGCGTCGACGTCCTTTATAGCTTTTTCAACAGCCTTCTTTACATCTTCATCCGATTCTTTTACATCGTCCTCAGTATAATCTCCGGCCTTTTCAAGTTTTTTTATTTCCTCGTTTGCTGTTCTTCTGAGATTTCTGATCGCGACTTTTGATTCTTCTCCGTAAGTCTTGACTGTCTTTGTCAGTTCTTTTCTTCTCTCCTCTGTCAGCTGCGGTACAGAAAGCCTTACGACTTTTCCGTCGTTCACCGGATTGATACCGATATTTGCCGCTGCTATAGCGTGTTCGATCGAGCCTACCGACTTTGGATCGAACGGTGTGACCGTAAGAGTCCTTGGATCCGAAACGGCTACATTCGCAAGCTGTTTGATCGGTGTCGGGGAACCGTAATAGTCTACCATGACTTTATCCAGCAAAGCCGCGTTTGCTCTTCCCGCTCTTACGCTGTTAAGATTTCCTTTCAGATTTTCAAGAGTCTTATCGATCTTGTCGTTCAATCTGTCCATTACTGCGTCACTCATTTTTCCTTACCTCCGATTAAATTATGATGTGATGACCGTACCGATTTTTTCTCCGCATACCGCCTTCATTACATTTCCTTCTTCAGCAATAGCGAATACGTGTATGTCTATGTCATTGTCCCTGCACAGCGATGCTGCTGTGCTGTCCATGACTTTGAGGTCCTTTTCAAGTACCTCCCAGTGCGTTAGCTTGTCATATTTCTCAGCCTTCGGATCTATTTCCGGATCTGCCGAATATACAGCATCGATTTTCTTTGCGAGAAGGATGACATCCGCGTCTATCTCAGCTGCTCTGAGCGCTGCCGCTGTGTCAGTCGAGAAAAATGGATTTCCTGTCCCCGCTCCAAAGATCACTACTTTATGCTCTTCGAGCTGGTGCACTGCTCTTCTTCTTATATACGGTTCAGCGACTTCTCTCATCTCTATAGCCGTCTGTACTCTTGTCGGCACACCTATAGCTTCGAGCGCGTCCTGCATGGCCATGGCATTCATCACCGTGGCAAGCATGCCGATATAATCGGCAGTACCTCTGTCCATGCTCTTGCTTGTGCGGCCTCTCCAGAAATTCCCTCCGCCGACGACTATCGCCACTTCGACGCCGAGGTCATTCACTTCCTTGACCTGCCTCGCGACCTTCTGGATCATGTCTTCGTTTATACCGAATTTGGTCTCCCCCGCCAGCGCTTCACCGCTGATCTTGAGTATGACACGTTTATATTTTGGCTTCATATACATCTCCTGTGATCATTGTGCCGGACTTCTGACAGTATTGTTATTTTCCCCTCAGAAAGCCCGTTTTTGGCTGAATTTAGTCATTTTTATCCTAAATATTATAACACATCAACACAGTCCTTTCATCTCTTTTTCTTGTATTGTACACTTAAAGTTGATAATATATAGCATGGCTCGGGAAAACGAGCGAAAGGAGCAGACAATGGCATTGATAAAATGTCCGCACTGTGGTCACGCAGTCGCGGATGTATCATACAAATGTCCGAACTGCGGGGCACCTCTCCGCAGAGTCGGCGATACAGATATTTTTGGAGACTGGGATACGAAGGACAAAGGTCTCGAAGGAAGACGCGCGTCATCAAAAAAACACCGCGCGAAAAATAAAAAGGCCAGCGATGACACGCTTGTCGGAGCAGACGCGGAGCAGTACACCGAAGATCAGCTGCAGCAGATGCGTGAGGACGCTAAGGTAAGAGCTCAGCACGAACACGCTATGAAGACAGATGGCTTCGCCCAGGGCTACGGCGCCGCGGCCGGGTATGAGCACGGCCGCGATGATATGGACGCGACAAGAAGATACGGCGTAGATGAAAACGGCACACCTTACTACGATGATTCATATTATAAAGCAGCGTATGACAGAGACCTCGAAGAGGAAGAACAGGAAGAACAGGAAGAGCGTAAAGACCGAAAACAGAAACGCTCAAAAAATACAGTCAAGATCAAAAACAAGACAAAAAAGCAGAAAGGCCGCGGTCCTCTGATCGCGATCATAATCATACTGATCATCCTTCTGCTCGCGGGATCCGCGTTCGCGTATTACGAGCTTAAGTGGAAACCCGATCACGCTCAGACTACGGAGCAGAGTATAGATGAGAATTCTCAGACCGACTCCTCCTCAGGAAGTTCGAGCAGTTCATCGTCTGACAGTCAGAATAATGACGACAAAAACAGCGAGGTCGATAACGGCAATGGCACCGACAGCAACAACAGCGATTCGACCACGACCGATCAGGACGGAACCGATCAGGGAGGCACCGAAGATGGCGGCGCGACCGGAGGTCAGGACGTAACTGACGACAGCGGACAATAAAAATACACACGACATAAAAACCACGTTCCTGTTCGGAGCGTGGTTTTCGTTTGAATGTATTACTTATTATGTTTCTAATTCGAGAAAAGCACGTTTTGGTTATCCATACCTCTCGCCGATTTATCAAGATAATTGGTGTCACTTACGTTTCTCTGCGTGCCCGTAGCCGGATCGAGGATGATGAACTTGTAAATGTTCACATTGCTGTAAGTCGTCCCCGCCTTGTATCCGATGACAGTCACATAATGATTGACCGAACTCGTCGTGCAGACAGCCATGATACACGGTCTTCCGCTCGACACTTCGGAAAGAACTACCTGCGCGGCCTTTTTAGGCGCGTCCAGATAATACACACCATAAGCATCCGCTCTGTCCCAGTACGCGTACGAACGTCCATCGCAGTAATAGTCGAGTATCTTCGCCTTTCTGCTTCCCCATCCGTCAGCGTTGAAATATCCGTCTTTCACAAGGCGACCATAGGCCATGGCGTACCCGCCGCAAGGTCCTGAATACGGCTGCTTGCCTATCTCATTGAAGATCGTATGACTGTACGACAATATCTTCCCGCCGCTCGATACTTCAGCGTTATCACTGTCTGTACTGCCTGTACTTTCAGTCTTTACCTTGAATGTCGAATTTACGATATTTTTACTTATCCCATTCACATCCGTTACAGCTATCCTGTACTTATATGTCCCTGTCGAAAGCTTTCCGAATTTGACTTTCGAATCGACCTTCGAAACACTATAGCTTTTCGCTTTTGGCGACGCAGACGCGTTGACTCCGCTCATCCATTTGCCCTTTGAATTCACCGCGCCTATCCTTATCGTCTTGATCTTGAATGTTGACTTGACTTTACCTCTTATCGAAAACGAATTTCCCTTTATGATCGAGGACGGTTTGTTGACACTGGATGTCGTAAACCTGGAAACAGTGAACTTTTCATTTACAAGAGTCTCGCTGTTCCCCTTTGAATCCTTCGCCCAGATCTTATAGTAATATGTACCCGCCGGTATCTTCCCGAACTTGATGCTGCTGTCTACTGTCGCGATATTGAAAGAAGTCGATTTAGGTGATTTCGTCTTGGAATATGTACTCACATATTTCCCCGCGCTCGAAGTCACTCCGACTTTGACAGACGTGAGTTTATTTGCCGCCTGCACTTTGCCTTTGACAGTAAACGATTTTCCATAATAATAATTCGAAGGTACTGAATACCCCGTGATGTACATCGTACTCACAGTAAACATGCTGTTATTTAATGTTGAAGAATGTCCGCTCTTATCTTTGGCTGTGATCTTGTAATAATAAGTACCGTTCGAAAGACTTCCGAACTTGATCTTGCTGTTTAATTTGCTGATACTGTAAGAAGTCGCTTTTGGATTCGCGGACGCTTTTTCCCCGGTGATCCATTTCCCTTCTGAAGAAGTGATCCCGACCGTCACCGAAGTCATCTTTGTCTTGGTCTTTGATTTTATTGTGCCCTTCAGTTTGAATGACTGCCCTGTGACGAGCTGCGTCGGAGCTGAAAGTCCGGACACGCTAAAGTACGATGTGGCCGCTTTCGCTGATCCGGCATTTCCCGGTATAAAAATACCGGCCGCAATAACAAATGCCGAAAGCATAATGCTAAAAATCTTTTTTTTCATCAGCATATATCCCTTCTGCTTGGACCAGTATAAATATGTTATCATTGATTGTCAGAATTTGCAAGTATTTTAGAGCGTTTGTTTATAACTTTATTACTTGAATGTCACATTGATACTGACAACTTCACTCTTCGTCCCTACACGCATGCTCGGTCCGAACACACCTGTCCCTGAAGTCACTATCGAAGTCATATTCCCTTTCATGATTTTCCCGCATGGATTTTCCCACATGATATTTTCAGTCAGATTTAGAGGAAAGAACTGACCATCATGCGTATGACCGGACAGATCAATATCAACGCCCGCGTCTGCTGTTTCCCGGAGTTCGCTCGGCTCATGGTCGAGCATTATGACAGGCTTCGTTTTATCCAGTCTCTTTGTCAGTTCATTCACCGGCTTCCTTGTACGCGTGCCATTTCCAGGCTTATGCGCGTCAAGCCTTCCTGTAATATAGAATTTCCCGTCCACAAGTACTGACTCGTCCTCAAGCATTTTTATATTTGCCTTCTCAAGAAAGCTGTACATATCAGATGTATGATATAGTCTTGTTTTTCTTGACGAAAAAGTGAAACCGAAAAGTATAGGCTCCTCTACATCATGATTGCCCCAGCAGGCGTAGACTCCGTATCTGCTCTTTATCCCGGCAAGTATTTTCGCGACCTTGCCTGGATCCTTGATGGCGCTGTAGGAATTATTAAAGATATCTCCGGAAATACATACAAGATCAGGATCCTGTTCATTGACCAGCTTGACGACTTTCGTCATTTCCCTTTCACCCGCGTTGTATCCAAGATGAAGATCGGCTATCTCAACTATCTTCATAGTCTTGATACCGCCGCACGTTTTATCCACTGCGGCGTCATATTTCGTCGTGACGGTATTTTTACTGTTCACATATCCATATCCGCAAACAGATACGATCAGTATTATGATTATCGATCCCGCGATCAATACATACCGCTTGCTTTCCCTTGTGAAAATATCGCCTTTTCCTGTCCTTTTCATGATAAATTTGATTATCGCCAGGATCACGAAGACCATGATCGTATATAAATATACGCCCATCCAGAAATCACTGAATATCTGTACGATCCTCTGCAGCTGCCCATGAGGCCAGAACGCGCCAAAATAAGGCGTTGCGGATATAACTAAACTCAGCGTTATAAAAAAAATGAGGAATGGTTTCTTCTCCGCGATGCCTGTGCATGATCTGAGCCACAGCAGGAGATCGCGCAAAATAAAAAAACATCCCAAAAGATATAAAGGTGTCCCTATTATTGCTACCATAAATTTATTATATTACACTTGCAGTAAAAAAGAAAGCGGATGGCTTACGCCACCCGCTTTCAGTGATTATCAATTTGTATTACTCTTTGAGTTCCGCGTAATATCAGTCAGATATTAGCTGAACAGTCCAAGTCCGAAGAATGAGTCTACCTGGCCTAAGAGAATGAATGCCATTCCGATAGGTGCTATGACTTTCGTACATACCATATAGAAGTTGATTCCTCCGAACTTCTCTCCTTCGAGAGTAGCTTCTGCCATGACCGCGTCTTTTCCTGTGATCCAGCCTATGATCAGTGCCATTATGAGAGCACCGAGAGGCATCATGAGACCCTCTGAGAAGAGGTCGAAGAAGTCGAGCCAGCAGAATCCGAGTGGCTGTGGCATTC
>CALDNM010000230.1 GCA_937915045.1 uncultured Clostridia bacterium | reverse complement strand
GTCATTCCTATCAAGGAATTCAAAGAGGATGATTATCTCATCGCTGTCACGAAGAAGGGCACCATCAAGAAGACATCTGTTTCTCAGTTCGATACGAACAGAAAAGCAGGCCTGATGGCGATCAAGCTTAAGGACGGAGATGAACTCGTAGATATCAGAGAAACGTCTGGAGACGATAAAGTCACGATCGTCACGAAAAACGGAAAATGCATATCGTTCTCAGAAGAGGACGTTCGTCCTATGGGCAGAGCGGCCGGCGGCGTGAGAGCGATCAAGCTCGAGGAAGGAGACGAGGTCGTTTCCATGGAACTCGGGAATGCTGATAAGGAACTTCTTGTAGTGACTTCGAAGGGTTACGGAAAGAGGACGCCTCTTAAGGATTACAAGATCCAGACAAGAGGAGGAAAAGGACTTCTTACGTATGATAAATCGAAGTTCAAGAAGACCGGGGAACTGATCGGAGCCATGGTAGTGGCTGAGGATGACGAAGTACTCCTCATCAATTCCGACGGGATCATAATCAGGATCAAGGCGGGAGAGGTATCGAGGCTTGGCCGCGCTACTCAGGGCGTCAAGATCATGAGAGTAGCGGATGAGGCAAATATCATCTCAATGGCAAAGGTCATCAAGGAAGATGTTGTCTCCGAAAGCGAAGATGATGATGAAAGCAGCACCGGAAAGACTGACGAAAAAGACGACAGCGAGCAGCTGACGATCAGCACCAAAAAGAAATAAGGATGGAGTGTCTCAAATGTCGGAAATTCTAAAAATGACAATACCGGGAAATCCGGAATATATCAGGATCACGAAGAGCGCCGTGGGTTCCGCGGCCGCTCTCGAGGGTTTTGATTTTGACTGTGTGGAAGATATCCAGATAGCGGTTGCCGAAGCGTGCAAAAATATCACCTGCCATGGATTTGACGGGTGGTGCAAAAGCTATGATCTTACCTGCGATATGCGGGAAGACAGCATCAAGATCACGATCACGGATGAAACGATGCAGCACATTGAGCAGAAAGGCAAGCGTCCGTGCGAGGACTGCCCTAAAGAGGGAGACCTTGGCATCTGCATCATAGAGTCCATCATGGATGAGGTGCAGATAATCAAAGCCGGACAGGGCAACAAAAGCATCGTGATGGTGAAAAACAAGTAAGCAAAACGAAACAAGCGATTGGTACAAACTAATGACAGAAAAAGAGATGTTCAAAAAGTACTATGAGACTCACGATCTGGATCTCAGGAACCGGATCGTAGAGGACCATCTGTACATGGTAGACATTCTGATAAAAAAATATCTCGGCAAAGGAGTGGACCGCGACGATCTGTATCAGGTCGGAGCTATGGCTCTTATTTCCGCTGTCGACAGATTCGATCCGACGAGAGGCTTCGAATTCAGCAGTTTCGCCACACCTACGATCATAGGGGAGATCAAGAAATACTTCCGTGACAAGGGCTGGAGCATGAAGGTGCCAAGAAGGCTGAAGGAAATTTCCGTCGCGATACCGCGCGCCAAGGAGACACTGACCTCGCAGCTCGGAAGAGTGCCGACGGTCAAAGAGATAGCTGATTATATGAACCTGAACGAGGAAGATATCCTGCAGGCCATGGAGAGCAGTCTCGCGTACGGTACGTATTCTCTCAATCAGTCGTTTGATGACGACAGCGAGGATTCCGGCAACGCGAAATTTGAAAAATTCGCGGCGAAGGATGACAGAGGATATGACAGTCTCGAAAATCGCGAGATCATAGATACAGTACTCGGAAAACTCAGCGATACGAACAGGTTCATTTTCAGAAAGAGATTTGTCGAAGAAAAATCTCAGGCGGAGATAGCGAAGGAACTTGGCGTGTCACAGATGACGATCTCTCGCGCGGAGAAAGCTATCCGCCAGAAGTTCAGGACTGAATTCGCGAAATAGGATGAAACCTTGGGGAAGGGGATCGAATGACATTACTGCAGATGAATTATATTATGGAAATATACAGGCAGGGTTCGATGAACAAGGCCGCGCAGGCACTGTTCATTTCTCAGTCCACGATCTCTTCGGCCATAAAGGCTGTTGAAGAAGAGCTGGGGATCGAGATCTTTTTCCGCGGGAACAAAGGTATAATCCCGACGGAGGAGGGCAACGAGCTGATCGCGCAGATAAAGCCGATCGTCGAGCAGAGCAAGAGGATCGAGCGCCAGTATGAGGACAAGAACTCGGCCGATACAGTCAGGCTTCTGATCTCAGCGCAGAGATATCCGTTCTGCACGAAGGCTTTTGTCAAATTCATGGAGGGGCATGACGAGAAGCGTCAGAATCTCCAGTTCAAAGAATGTGAATTGCATAAGGTCATAAAGAATGTTTCGACCCGCAAGAGCGAGCTCGGAGTCGTTTTCGTATCTCAGGCCACTTCGAAGTATATGAACAAGCTCTTTGCTTCGTACGATCTTGAGTTCATAGCGATGAAGGCAATTATACCGAAGGTATATTTGAGGAAGGGACATCCGCTTGCCGGAAGAGAGTCTGTATCGCTTGAGGAACTGAGAGATTATTCGATCATCGCGTACGATAAAAACGACATGAGCGAATTCAGCTTTTCAGAGGAAGTCGCTCTTCCCGATAAATACAGTTACGATAAAATAATAATCATTTCAGATATGGCGTCGTTCTACAATATAGCCGCGAACAGTGACGCGTTCACCACAGGCACAGGTATCCTCCCGAAAGGATATTCCGACGAGCGTATCACATCTGTCCCGATCGAGGACGAGCAGGAAGTCATGAATATAGGGTACGTCAAATTGCAGGACGTGCCGCTTTCGGATAACGCCGAGGAGTTTGTTGAGATTTTATCTAACATCATGAAAGAATACGATTAAGCTTGTAATTTTTCTGTTCTGCTTTGTCACTGCTTGCCTTCTGCGGTGCTCACATACATAAAGTATGCTCCGCTCCTCGAGGCTCGCGTTCCTCGCATA
>CALDNM010000229.1 GCA_937915045.1 uncultured Clostridia bacterium | reverse complement strand
TATCGATATATTTCCCGTCTATGAGATCCTTCGCCGTATCTCTTCCAAGCGAAGCTTTGCCGAAATGCGTCAGCGGATAATCCGGAGTTTTCATCATCGCGAATATCTCGTCCGGACGCATCGTTTCGAGTTCAGCCAGCGTGACAGAATCTTCAAGTGTGAACACTCCGCTCCTGAGTCTTGTAAGCGCCGCCATCGCGCCGCCGCATCCGAGCATGTCGCCCACATCACGGCATATGCTCCGGATATACGTTCCCTTGGAGCATTCGACCGTGAAAATCACATCCGCGCCTGAAATGCTTTCTATATGCATATCGTTTATGATGATCTTTCTCGGTTTGATGACAACGTCCTGTCCTTCGCGGGCATATTGATACAGTCTCTTACCGTGAACTTTTATAGCCGAATATATCGGCGGAAGCTGTTCTACTTCGCCGCTGAAACTTTCAAAAACTTTTTCTATTTTTTTTCGATCCGTCTCCGGATCGTGCTGAGCTTTTTCTTCCCCCCATATATCGAGAGTATCGGTCTCGATACCTAATCTGAGCGTGCAGCGATATTTTTTCATATCGCCGTCCAGATACTCCATGATCCTGGTCGCGCTCCCTATGCATATCGGAAGTACTCCTTCAGCCATTGGGTCCAAAGTCCCTGTATGGCCTATCTTCTTTATGCCTGTCAGTCTTCTCATGACCGATATACAGTCATGTGACGTGTATTCCTGCGGCTTGTTCAGATCGATTATGCCGCTCGGCCTGTGATCGTTTATATGCGCGTTATTTATATCCGAGCTCTTCAAGAGCATCCTCCCTTATAGCTTCTTTCGCCTGTTCAAGTGTGTCATTTATCGTACATCCCGCGGCTCTTACGTGTCCGCCGCCGCCGTGCTTCACCGCTATCGCGGATACGTCGCCGACCGACTTCGAGCGAAGAGTCGCCTTTATGGACTTTTTCGTGTTTTCTTTAAGTATGATCGCTATCTGTACTCCACGCACAGAGCGCAGCATGCTCACGGTGCCTTCGCTTTCTTCCATAGTGCATCCGCACTCTTTCAGCATCTTCTGCGTCACGCAGGCCATCGCCAGCTGTCCATCCGCGAAGAACTCCGTCGATCCGACTATCATATTCTGCAGTTTCATCTTTTTCGGATTTTCATTTTCATACAGCTCGATGCTGACTTTGCTGAAATCCATCCCGCAGTCATAGAGCGCGGATACTATCTCGTGCGTCCTCTTCGTGGTATTTGAATACTGGAAATCTCCGGTATCTGTAGTGATGCCCGCGAATATAGATTCAGCGATCTCTTTTGTTATCTCCGCACCCGCTGCTCTTAGCAGCAGATATACGAGTTCCGCGGTCGCAGCCGAACTAGACTCTATATGATTGTAGTCACAGAAAGGCTCGCTCGTAGCGTGATGATCCACGCATATGAGCGTCTTCCCTGTCATGAACTTTTCCGCCCGCTTCGGGAACCTTCCGGTATCTCCGCAGTCGATACAGATGCACACGTCCGGATCCTTTATTACATCGACGTCGGTAGTGCAGAATCCTCTGTCAAGAAACGCGAGATTGTCCGGTATCTTATCCTCAATGAGGATATGAGCCGTCTTCCCGCTGTTTCTCAGAGCTTCGCACAGCGCAGCGCCTGATCCAAGCGCGTCTCCATCCATCACGATATGCGGGAATATAAGTACGTTTTCCGCTTCCGCGAGTTTTTTTGCTATGACCTCGATATCGTCATTTTTCTTCATCGTCATTCACCGCGTTCTTGTTCTCTTCATCCTGTTTTTTTACCTTATCGAGGATATCGTCCATATGTCTGCTGTATTCCATAGATGTGTCCATCTTGAATATGAGTTCCGGTATCTTCCTCAGCTTTATCTGTTTGTTTATTTCGCGTTTGATGAGGCCTTTCGCGCTGCGCATACCTGCCAGCACATCTTCCTGCATCTTCTGTTCATCTTCCTCAGTCACATCGTGCTGCGTCGAAAAAACGGTAAGATATACCGTCGCGTAACCGCTGTCCGCAGTCACATCGACATCAGTCACACTGACGAGCCCGTTGAGCCTCGGGTCTTTGAGTTCACGAAGCAGCATATCGCTTATTATCTTCCTGATTTCCTCTCCAAGCCTTCCGGGTCTGTATCCTTTGCCCATTTCCGCCTTATTTCCTTTCGACTTCCTGCATCTCGAAGCACTCGACAACGTCGCCTTCTTTGATGTCATTATAATTTTCTATACCGAGGCCGCACTCATATCCCTGCGCGACTTCTTTCGCGTCATCCTTGAACCTCTTCAGAGAACTGATCTTTCCTTCATGTATCACTATACCATCACGCACGAGTCTGATATCGGCATTCCTGACGATCTTCCCATTCGTGACATATGCTCCGGCGACTACGCCGACATTCGGTACTTTGAATGTATTCCTGACTTCGCATTCTCCGAGAACGACTTCCTTGAACTCGGGATCGAGCATGCCCTTGAGAGCATTCTCTACATCGTCTATGATATTGTAAATGACTCTGTATGTCCTGATCTGTACCTGTTCTCTCTCAGCCGCCGACTGTACCGCGGCACTCGGTCTTACATTGAAACCGATGATGATCGCGTCTGATGTGCTCGCGAGTATGACGTCAGACTCCGTGATCGCGCCAACACTTGAGTGGATGATCTTGACCTTGACTTCGTCATTCGAAAGTTTTTCGAGCGATGAAGTGACAGCGCCTACAGATCCCATCACGTCAGCTTTGACGATCAGATTGAGTTCCTTAGCCTCTCCATGCTGTATCTTCTCAAAGAGTTCTTCCAGAGTACTCGACGATGTCCTCGCCATGACCTCTTCTCTCTGTTTTTCTTTTCTGTGTTCAGCGATCTCCTTAGCCTTTTTGTCTTCACTGACCGCGTTGAAAGTATCTCCGGACATCGGTACATCGTTGAGTCCGAGGACTTCCACAGCAGTGGCCGGTCCTGATTTTCTGATAGCCTTTCCTTTATAATCTGTCATCAGCCTGATCCTGCCGGCGCATGTCCCGGCTACGATCGACTGCCCTGTCTTCAAAGTGCCGTTCGTGATGAGCAAAGTCGCTACAGGTCCCTTCGCCTTATCGAGCCTTGCTTCTATTACGTTTCCGAGAGCAAGCCTGTCAGGATTCGCTTTGAGTTCAAGCACTTCCGCCTGCAGGAGTATCATCTCGAGCAAGCTCTTGATGCCTTCTCCGGTCTTTGCCGATACAGGCACCGCAATAGTATCTCCGCCCCAGTCTTCGACTACGACTCCATGCTCAGCAAGATCCTGTTTTACCTTGTCAGGATTCGCGCCCGGTTTATCCATCTTATTTATAGCGACAATGATAGGAACATTCGCTGCCTTAGCGTGACTGATCGATTCAACCGTCTGAGGTTTTACACTGTCGTCCGCCGCTACTACGAGGACAGCGATATCAGTTATGTCGGCTCCTCTCGCCCTCATCGCCGTGAATGCTTCATGTCCCGGTGTGTCCAGGAACACGATCTTATGTCCGTTGATGTTGACTTCTGACGCGCCGATATGCTGCGTGATGCCGCCCGATTCCTGATCGGTGACATTTGTATTTCTGATCGCGTCGAGAAGCGATGTCTTGCCGTGGTCTACATGCCCCATTACAGTAATGATAGGCGGTCTCGGTTTGAGGTCTTTCTCTCTGTCCTCAAATGTCTCGAGTCCTTCTTCTTCCTCTTCTTCCTCGACTTCTCCTATGATGACATTGATGCCGAGTTCATCAGCCAGTGTCGATACTGTGACATCGTCGATGTTCTGATTCTGGTTTGCTACGATACCCATGCCGAGAAGTGTCATAATGACCTTAGGTATGGTCACGCCTACCTGCTCGCAGAATCCCGCGATGGTGATAGGCACATTGACTATCTTTGTTCCTACAGGAAGTGCTTCTTCTTCGACTTCCGGGACCTCCTCCACCTGAGATTTTTTGACGTGTTTGCTCCTCGTCTTCTTTTCAAGAGATCTTCCCCTTGTCCGGCTTTCGCGTTTTTCGTCTATCTTACTGAGCTTGTCATATTTCTGACCGCCCCTCTTTTTCTTCTTATGAGCATTCTGACCGCCTTCATGATGCTCTGAGCTTTCCTGCCCTGAAGATGACGAGCCCTTGTTCGAGTTCGAATTCGAATTCGAAGGACGTCTTCTTTTCTGAGCGTTTTCTTCAGCTGCCTTCTTTTCCTTTGCGGCTTTTCTTGCAGCTTCTCTCTTTTCTTTAGCGGCTTTTTCTTCAGCCTCCACTTCAGCAGCTCTCTTGATGATCTTTATCTTCTGCGGAGCTATACCGTTTCTTCTCCTTGGTGCTGCAGGCTTTGCGGTTTCCGCCTTTTTTGCTTCAGGCTTCTTAGCGGCCTCGGCTTTCTTTGGCGTGTCTTCATTTTTCTTTGCCTCTGCGGCTTTTGTCTCAGGTTTCTTCGGAGCTGCTACTGCCTTTTTCTTGTCTTCAGCTTCCGCCTTCTTCGTCACTTCCGCCTTTTTAGGCTGAGGTTTTACCTCAGGTTCTTCCTCTGCCTTAACTGTTCTCTTAGGCATTGGCTTTCCTATAGGCGGACGGTGTGTAGCCGTTTCCTCTTTATGCAGAGCTCTGCCGATAGGCGGCTTGCGTGTCGCGTTCTTTTTTTCATCATCGCTTTTCTTCGCCGGCGCGGCCTTCTTTTTAGGCAGCGGATCTTTCACATTCGCGGCTCTTACCTTCACCTTTGAAGCTCCCTCTTCATCATCGTTCTTCTTTTTCGGAGCCTTCACTATCTTCGTCTCCGAACCTTTTGCTCTTTTCGCGAGCACAGTATTCTTGAGAGTCTTGACATCGATATCCGATATCGAACTCTTTACTGTCTTTGCTTCTATTCCTATACTTTTGGCTTTTTCCACGAGCTCCTTTGCCGTCACGTTGAGCTCTTCAGCCAGATCACTTATTTTCATCGTCATTCGAGCACCTCCCTTTCCGAGTTTTCTTTATCTGAAGTAATATCTATTTCTTTTATTATCGATCTCGCGAACCCGCTGTCCGTGATACCGAATACGCTCCTTCCGGAACATCCTGTTATATGTGACAGCCCGTCGCTGTCTCCGTATATCCGGTACGGTATCCCGTTTGCATCGGCAGTACGTATCATTTTTTCACGGCTGCCGTCTGCCATGTCTTCCGCGATGATCAGCAGTTTGAGTCTTCCCTTTTTTGCTTCGATCTCGCAGGTGTTTGAACCGGTCACCAGATCACGCGACTTGGCCGCGAAGCCCATCAGGCTTTCAGGTTTTCCCATGTTGCATTACCTCCCTGAATATCTTCTCCAGTTCATCCCCATCGATATCGACACTGAAATTGCGCTGCAGGACCTTTTTCTTTTTTGCTTTCTTGAGACAGTCTTCATCAGGGCAGAGATAAACTCCTCTTCCGGGCGCTTTTCCTCCCGGGTCGACGAATACTTTTCCGTCACCTGCCGCTATCCTGACAAGCTCCTTCTGCGGTTTGGATACTCCGCAGCCCACGCATTTTCTCATTGGGATCTTCTTGGCTTTCAAACTACTCTTCTTCTCCTTTTTCTTCCTCGTCGGTGGTCTCTGACTCTTCGTCTTCGTCCGCAGTCTCTTCTTCTGTTTCTTCAGCTTCTTCAACTTCGTCCGCAGTCTCTTCTTCAGCTTCGTCTTCAGTGCTCTCCTCGAGTACCTCATCAGCATCTTCTGCTTCTTCGTCCTCTTCTTCCTCATCCGACTCAGCTTCCGCTTCTTCGGAATCGAGTTCGTTTACGACTTCTTCAGCCTCTTCATCTGTCATCGGCTCGTCTTCGTCATATCCTTCTTCAATGTCATCTTCGTACTCTTCATCCGCTTCCGCTTCTTCCATCTGAGTATGACTCTTTATATCTATCTTCCATCCGCATAATTTGGCCGCGAGCCTTACGTTCTGGCCGGACTTTCCTATAGCGAGCGAAAGCTGATAATCAGGTACTATCACTGTCGCGATCTGATTTACCTCATCGAGCGAGACGCTTTCCACCTTCGCCGGCGAAAGAACATTGCTGATAAGTTCATGCGGATCTTCGCTCCAGTTTATTATATCTATTTTTTCATTGAAGAGCTCATCCACGATACTCTGCACACGGGATCCTCTCGATCCTACGCATGCTCCTACAGGATCGACATTCTCGTCTTCCGTATATACCGCCATCTTTGTCCTTGAGCCCGCTTCTCTCGCGATGCTCTTGATCTCGACTATACCATCTTCGATCTCAGGCACTTCGAGCTCAAACAGTCTCTTGACAAGTCCCGGATGCGATCTTGAAAGGAACACCTGCGGTCCCTTCGTGGAATTCCTAACATCCATGATATATACCTTGATGCGGTCGTTTACATTGAAATGCTCTCCCGGCACCTGCTCCTTTACAGGAAGGATGCCTTCGGTCTTTCCCATATTCACGAATATGGTCTCGTTGCTCTTCCTCTGGACTGTCCCGGTCACTACTTCTCCGGTCTTTTCGATATAGTCATCGAATATCATGCCTCTTTCGGCCTCACGTATCCTCTGCACTACGACCTGCTTCGCTGTCTGCGCCGCTATACGTCCGAAGTCTTCAGGCTTCACCTGATACTCGACCACATCTCCCGTGTCATATGCCGGATCTATTTCCTTCGCTTCCTCCACGGAGATCTGTGTACTCGCGTCTTCGACCTCATCGACGACATCCATCCTCATATATACGTTGATGTCTCCTTCTTCTCTGTCTATCTCGACAGCGACATTTCCGTTTGCGCCGTAATTCTTCTTATACGCTGATATGAGAGCAGATTCTATAGCCTCAAAAAGTGTATCTTTAGATATTCCTTTTTCTTTTTCAAGCTGATCGATCGCCTCAATAAATTCTTTGTTCATCGATTTTATTTCCTCCTGTCCATATACTGTTTTTTAAAAGATCACTGCCAGACGGGTCTGTGAGACCGCTTCCCTCGGCAGTTTTATTACTTTCTCGTTTTCGTCCTTCACCACGACAGCGCCATCCTCTATCCCGAGAAGCTCTCCCCTGACTTTCTTGGTACCGTCTATGGCCTTATACAGCCTGACCTCTACCTGATGTCCTTTGAACCTTTCGTAGTGCGCGTCAGTAATGAGTTTTCTGTCCATGCCGGGCGAACTCACTTCGAGGTAATATTTCTGTTCTATTATCCCAGAGCTGTCGAGTTCTCCGCTAAGGAACCTGCTTACTTTTTCACAATCGTCAGTACCGACATACTGTTCATCAGTGTTATCAGGATCCTGTACCTTGTCGATATACACGCGGAGGAACCAGTCGCTGGACTCCTTCACATAATCTACCGTGTATAGCTCGAGCCCTTCCTGCGCCAGGAAATCTCTGAGCATATCAGCCACGGCGTCTTTTATTTTTACCTTTGCCATGTGTCACTCCATAAATTAAGGAGTGCTCCACGAGCACTCCTGTCTTTCAAAACTAGTAAAATTACTCTATTATCCTATCACGAACCATGTACTAATGCAAGCAAAACAGTTGCTTTTCACACGTTCTCACTCTTAACTGTCAACACATATGTTACACTTTGAGAAGTATTCTGATACAACCTG